>CAYJHI010000001.1:0-46168 GCA_964370085.1 uncultured Muribaculaceae bacterium
TATACTTTTTTTGTCAATTTATCTATTTTAGTAGAAATGTTTGTTTATTTTGTGTTATTATTAGTATGTATATAGTAGAGGTGAGGCTATGACAGAACAATCTATATTAATTACTATTGGTGTTGTTTCTATAATATTTGTTATAGTTATTTTTGTCTTGATTAAAAGACATAAGTCTAAGACGATACGTACTACTTTAGATAACTTAGAAAGAGAGAAGAATATAGTAGCTAGTACTCCTGTTATGACTGAACTTTCTAAGATAGAGGCTCTTATTAAGAATGATTTAATGGAAGAGAAGTATAATGTTTGGAAGCAACGTTTTTATATTATTAAAGATGAGAGAATTGCTAAGGTAACAGATATGCTTATTGAGTTAGAGTTATATGCTGATAAGAAGGATTATAAGGGTTATAAATATAGTTTAGCTAAAACAGAAATGGAACTTTATAAAGTTAAGACTTCTGCAGATAAGTTATTAGATGAAATTAAAGAGATTACTCTTAGTGAAGAGAAGTATCGTAATATTGTTACTAAACTTAAGAGTAAGTATCGTGAGTTAATTGGGCGTTTTCAAGATAAGAAGAGTGAATATGATTCTTTACAAGAGACGATTGAATTACAATTTGAAAATATAGAGAAACGTTTTTTAGACTTTGAGACTACAATGGAGAAGAGTGAGTATAGTGAAATAGTTCATATTGTTAAAGCGATTGATGCGATGATTGAACATATGCATGTTGTTATAGAAGAGACACCTGATTTATTCTTACTTGCTAATAAGATGATTCCTAAGAGAATAGAACAAGTTAGAGAAGCTAGTGTTGAGCTTATAGAACATGGGTATTCAATTGATTACTTAAATATTGATTATAATATAGAAGAGACTAATAAGAATATTAATGGGATACTTGATCGTATTAAGGTGCTTAATTTAGAGAATTGTATGTTTGAGCTTAAGACTATTTTAGATTATTTAGATTCTTTATTTAATGACTTTGAGAAAGAGAGACTTAGTCGTAAGGTATATGAAGAGATAGTTAGTGATTTTGAGAAGAAGTTTAAAAAAATTAGTAAGTTAATTAAGGGTATTTATAATCAGATGGATGATATTAAAGATATGTATAAGCTTACTGATAAGGATCTTGTTTCTTTAGATGATCTTAATAAGAAACTTACTGTTATAAATGATGAATATAAAATAGTAGTTAAGCAAGTTGTGGATAAAGCTGCTCCTTATTCTAATTCTCATAAAGAGATAGAACTTCTTAGTGTTAAACTTAGGGAGTTGGAAGAAGAGTTAGATGTTGCTTTAAAATCTCTTGGTAGTATGTATGATGATGAGTTGAGAGCTAGGGAACAGTTAGATGAAATACAAGACTTTTTGAAACAATGTAAGTCTAAGATTAGAACTTATAAGTTACCTATAATAACAGATAATTATTTTGTTGAACTTAGGGAAGCTAATGAAGCTATCTTAGAAATTATTAGGGAATTAGAAAAGAAACCTATTGTTATTAAGGTTCTTAATGTTAGAGTAGATACTGCTAGAGATTTAGTTCTTAAACTTTTTAATACTACTAATGAGATGATTAGGTGTGCTCAGAATGTAGAGGATGTTATTGTCTATGGCAATAGGTATAGAATGATGTCTAGTAGAGTAGAATCTGGTCTTAATGAAGCTAAAAACATGTTTTTTAAGGGTAATTATAAAGAAGCTTTAGATTTAGCAATTACTATTATTGGGGAAGTTGAACCTGGATTTGATGGAAAGGTAAGAGTATAATATGAAGAGATTGAATAATAAGGGGTTTTCAGTCAAAGAACTTATTTTAATTGCGGCGGTTGTTTCTGCTGTGGTATATGGAGTTATGCTTTTAACAACAGATATTAGAGATAGAGAAAAGTTTAATACTTTTAGAACTAGTGCTCATAATTTAGGTCGTATATATTTATTTAGTGATAATATTATATACGATGAGAGGTTTTATTTAGGAGAACTTATTGAAATGGAAGTAATTGAACCTATTTTAAATCCATTTTATTTGCCAGAAGAGAATGATCAATACTGTGATAATTTTGAATCTTACGTCGAAGTTAAGGATATGTTATATGTCACTTTGCAATGTGGTAACTATATAATCAGAAATGAAATAGAAAACCAGAATATTAGTGAATACGATATTTATAGTGTTAGTGATTGGTCTATTGAGTTTCCTGCTTTAACTGATGGAGATGAATTAGTTGAAAAGGTTATGTATAACTATATCGAAAATAATAATGAAGTTTTATATCGTTATTATCCAGATCATACTTTTGTTAGACTTTATAATATTGCGAAGGGTAGTTTTTATAAAACCTCTGATGATATTAAATCTTTATCAACTGTTGTAGAGAATACATTCTATAGAACTTATAAGAAATTAGATATTTAAAAAGACGTTATTCGTCTTTTTTATTTGTCTTTTCTTTGTTAAAAGATTATAATAGATAGATGAAGAGGTGAAGTATGGTTTATTTAGATTATAGTGCGACTACTCCTGTTAATGATGAAGTGTTATCAGTATTTACTAAGGTATCTAAAGAATATATTGGTAATCCTAATTCTATACATAGATTAGGTCTTGATAGTAAGAAGTTAATGGAAGAGGCTAGTTTACAAATTAAAAAACTTTTAAATGTTAATCATGAAGTTGTTTTTACTTCTAGTGGTACTGAGTCTAATAACTTGGCTTTATTTGGTGTGTCTAATTTTTATAAAAATCGTAATAAAATTATTATTACTACTAAGTTAGAACATTCTAGTACTAAGTCGTCTTTGGAGCAATTAGAAAGAAAAGGTTATTCTATTTCATATGTTAATTTATTAGATAATGGTCTTGTTGATTTAGAACATTTAGAAACTTTATTAAAGTTAGAGCCTGTGTTAGTTAGTATTTCTTTAGTAGATAGTGAATTAGGTATTGTACAGAATTTAGATTCTATTAAGAAACTTGTTAATAATTATTCTCTTACTTTATTACATGTTGATGCGACTCAATCAGTTGGTAAAATAGATTGTGATTTTAATGATGTTGATCTTGTTACTTTTAGTGCACATAAGTTTTATGGTTTAAAAGGAATAGGATGTTTACTTAAGAATCCTAAGGTTTGTTTGGAACCTATTATATATGGAGGTAAGAGTCAAAGTGATTATCGTAGTGGAACTCCTGCTTTAGCATTAATAGTAAGTACTGTTAGAGCTTTGAGGTTGTCTTTAGATAATAGTTTGTCTAAATATAATTATGTTTTAGAACTTAGTAGTTTTTTAAAGAATGAATTATTAAAATTTTCTAATGTTGTAGTTAATTCTACTTCTAAATCATTACCACATATTATTAATATTAGTTTAGTAGGTATTAAACCAGAAACAATGATACATGCTTTAGAAGAAGATAATATTTTTATTTCTACTAAGTCAGCTTGTTCTAAAAGTATTAATATATCTGATAGTGTACTTGAAATTACTAAAGATAAGTTACTTGCTTCCTCATCTTTAAGAATAAGTTTATCTTATTTAACTACTAAACAAGAAATAATTAAGTTTTTAAATATTTTTGAAAAAAAATTAATTGAATTAAACTTTTTGAAAGGAGAATACTAATTATGAATAGAGTTATATTAATTAAATATGGAGAATTAACTACTAAGAAGGGAAATCGTAATTTTTTTGTTAAAACTTTATATAATAATGTTGTTAATAAGTTAGAGGGTTTTAATATAAATATTTTTAAAGATAGTTCTCGTATGTATATAGAGTTTAATGATGATGAATTAGAAGATGTTTTAAATAATATTAAAGATATATTTGGAATTCATTTATTTCATGTAGCATATAAGATTGATTTGGATTTAGATAATATTAAGAATACGCTTAAAGAAATTGCGTTGTTAGAGAACTTTAAAACTTTTAAAATTCAAACTAAACGTAGTAATAAGAATTATCCTTTAGATAGTATGGAACTTAATAGGGAATTTGGTGGCACTATTTTAAAAAATATTAGTGATATAAGTGTAGATGTTCATAATCCTGATGTTTTATTTACTGTAGAAATAAGGGATAAGGATTGTTATATTTATACTAATGCTTATAAAGGGTGCGGTGGATATCCTGTTGGGACTCAACCAAAATCTATGCTTATGCTAAGTGGGGGAATTGATTCTCCTGTTGCAGGTTATCTGGCAATGAAAAGAGGTATTAAGTTAGAAGCAGTTTATTTTGAAGCGATTCCTCATACTAGTTTAGAAGCTAGAGATAAGGTTATTACTTTATGTCAAAAACTTAATAAGTATGCGGATGATATTACTTTACATGTTGTTCCTTTTACAAAAATACAAGAAGCTATTTATAAAAATAGTGATCCTAGTTACTGTATTACTATTATGCGTAGAATGATGTATCGTATTATGGAGATACTTGCTAAAAGAAGAAAAGCTTTAGCAATTGTAAATGGTGAGTCAATTGGACAAGTTGCTTCACAGACTTTGACAAGTATGTCTGTTATTAATGCTGTTACTAATATGCCTGTTATTAGACCTGTTGCGTGTCTTGATAAATTAGAGATAATAGATATTGCTAAAAAAATAGATACTTATGAGACTAGTATTTTGCCTTTTGAAGACTGTTGTACTGTCTTTGTACCAAAACATCCTGTTATTAATCCTGTTCTTGATACAGTGTTGGAAATAGAGAGTAAGTTTGATTATAAACAGATGATTTATGAAACTGTTAATGATACTTTTAGACTTAAAACAAAAAAACAAACTGATACGCAGTTTGAAGATTTATTTTAGGAATATTTTACCAATAAATTTTATGTATGAAATTATTTATTTTTCACAATCTATAAATGTATAGGAGGTGAAACAATGAATAACACAAATAACTATTCAATGAAAATGAGAGTTCCTGGTGCTAAACAAGCTATCGATAAAATGAAATATGAAATCGCTAATGAATTCGGTGTTAATTTAGGACCAGATGCTACTTCACGTGCTAACGGTTCAGTTGGTGGTGAAATAACTAGACGTTTAGTTCAAAATGGATTAAACCAAGTTAGTGGAAGTTACGCTAGTAAACAATAATAACTTAGAAGATAGGTGATCCTATCTTTTTTTGATGATTTGGTAATTGGAATTTACTAGTAATGGTGTCACTGTAAAGGGCTAGTTCCCTGATTTTTCTTGCTAGTTCTAAACTCATTAAACTAAAAGTATTAGAATCAGTGTGTTTGTGATAGTTCCACATAAAAGCTGTTATTTCTTTTTGATTGTTTTCTCCGTCAAGTATAGGCATTTTAAAACATGCTAATAGTGGGAAGTCTTCATCAACAGAAATTAACTCAACAATTCTTTTGCTTTCAGAAGAATTAGTTGTAAAAAGATAATTAAAATGTTTGGTACTAATGGTAATATTACCTACACTTTCATTATCTTTAGTTATTAATATATTATAATCATTAGTTGATGTTATATCTAACTCTATATCATATTCTTTTTTTAAGTTTGCTGTTATGTCATGCAGTAACTGTTGTGATTTGTTACTGAATATTGGTTTGTTGCTTTTCATTTAATCGCTTCTTTCTATTTATATTATATAATACTTTTAAAAAAAATAGTATACTTTTTTGATATTTGTATATATAATTAGTTAAAGGAGAACATTATGGAAAAAACTTATGTTATGTTAAAACCAGATGCAGTTAAAAGAAATTTGATGGGAGAGATTATTTCTCGTATTGAAAAGAAAGGTTATAAAATAGTTGATATGAAGATGTTTACTATTACGAAAGAGTTGGTGGCAAAGCATTATCCTCACAAATTAGATAAACCTTTTTATCCTATAATTGAAGCGTTTATGACTTCAGGACCAGTTGTTGGAATGATTGTTGAAGGTGAAGAAGTTATTAAGGGAATGCGTATGTTGGCAGGACCTACTAAATGGTTTGATGCTATGCCTGGAACTATTAGAGGAGATTATGCTAATGCAGAAGATTTAAGTGCTAACTTAATACATGCATCTGATAGTGAAGAAGCTGTTAAAGAAGAAATTGCAAGATTTTTTAATTAGAAAAGTTAAATTAATTTTTAACTTTTTTTGATGTATGTTTTAAATACTTGGAAGTAAAAATAATTAAAAACATTAATTTTTATAATTGATAAAAAATATTCTCTTAATTTAATTGTTTTGTTATAACATTATCTTCTTTTTAATAAAAAAATCATATAAATTTAAAAAAATGGTTATTTGATATATCTTTGTATATATATTACAATATTTGCAGAACAAGTCAATCTGTTACAAATTGTAACCGTTTTATTAATTATCAGAAAGGAATTAGATATGAAATCAGAAAAATTACAAATAATAAATAAAATATTCAATAACACTGAAATAAGAAGTGTATGGAATAAGGAAGAAGAAAAATACTATATATGTGTAGTAGATATTGTTGGTATAGTATCAGAAAGTAAAGAAGGCAGAAAATATTGGAACAAATTAAAACAAAGACTTAAAGAGGAAGGTAATCAAACGGTGACAAATTGTCACCAGTTGAAATTAAAATCTAAAGATGGAAAATATCGTTTAACTGATGTATGTGATATAGAAGGAATGTTCAGAATAATACAATCAGTTCCAAGTAAAAATGCTGAACCTATAAAACAATGGTTAGCTAAATTAGGAAGTGAAAGAATAGATGAAACATTTGATCCTTCCCTAGCCTTACAACGAGCAATAGATACTTATAGAGCTAAAGGTTATGATGAAAATTGGATAGCAAAAAGAATTAAATCTTTACAAGATAGAAAACAACTAACTGATGTTTGGAAAGACGGAGGAATTAAAGAAGGTATTGAGTTTGCTATTCTTACAAATGAAATTTATAAAGAATGGTCTGGAATGAAAGCAAGTGAATATAAAGAACTTAAAGGTCTTAGAAAAGAATCTTTAAGAGATAATATGACTGATATAGAAGTTGCTTTAACAGACTTAGGAGAAATAGCAACAAGAGAACTTGCTAAAAAGCATAACCCACAAGGTTTAGAACAAAATAAAAAAATCGCTAAAATGGGAGGTAATACTGCTAAGGTAGCTCGTGAAGATTTAGAGGCGAAACTTGAAACTTCTGTAATTAGCAAAAGTAATGCTTTAAATTATCAATATATTGATAATAAAGAAAAGATTGAAAATAAGTAATTTTACTTGAGCGAAAAAATCATGCAACTGAACTGTTCGGAAATTCCGAATAGTTGAACTATAAAGATTTTCTTTACAGTTCAAATTTAAGTTATTTGAATTTTTCGAATAACGGATATTCAAATATTAAGTATACAAGAAAACCTTGTATACTAGAAAATATTGTGTGTTTACTCTATTCGTACAGTTCTTTGTCTCATTTCTCCTGATAATGTATTTGGATAAAGAAATTAAAACTTGTAATATAACGAATGTCTCTATACCAAATACAGTTATTAGAATTGAAAATTTAGCGTTTTATAATAACAAAATCTCTAATCTTAATTTAGGAGGTGGTATTCAATTTATTGGAATGAGTGCATTTCATACTAATAATCTCATTTCAGTAATTCTTCCTTCTAGTTTAAAAGATATTTGGTCTTTTGCATTTAGAGATAATGACTTGCATGAAATTGTTATACCTGAGAGTGTTTCTACTATTGGTAATAGGGTATTTTGGGAGAATCCTAATATGGAATATTTGTATATAGATGGTAAAGCTAGTTATAGTGATTTTGCCTCTATTGAAAGTGATTGGTATTATAGTGGTACAGTTGTTTTTAGACCTTAATTAAAATAAAGAACTTTAAGTTTTTATTTTTTTCTTTTTGTAGTATAATTATATTATTAGAAAAGAGGAAATTATGAAAATTATATGTATTAATGCAGGTAGTAGTTCTTTAAAGTTTACTTTATTTGATATGGATACAGAGAGTGATATTGCATCTGGGTTATTTGAACGTATAGGGATTGATGGTAGTAACTATAAGATTACTTATGGTGAATCTGTTGATAAATGTGATATTGTTCTTAGTGACCATAGGGAAGCTGTTAATATTTTATTAGATAAATTGGTTTCTTTAGGTATTATTGCTAGTTTATCTGAAATAGAAGGTATTGGTCATCGTGTTGTTAGTGGTGGTGAGAAGTATAGTGCTTCTATTATAATAAATGATGTGGTTGTTGAGGATTTAGTTTCTTTAACTGATTTTGCACCTTTACATAATCCAGCTCATGTACTTGGTATTAATGCTTGTAGAGAAGCTTTACCTAATGTACCAATGGTTGCAGTTTTTGATACGGCTTTTCATCAAACAATGGATGAGGTTAGTTATTTATATCCAGTACCATATTCATGGTATACGGATTTTGGTGTTCGTAAATATGGAGCACATGGAACATCTCACAGATATATCGCGAAGAAGATTAGTGAATATTTAGGTCGTGAGGATTTGAAAATTATTAATTGTCACTTGGGTAATGGTTCTAGTATATGTGCCATAAAGGATGGTAAGTGTGTTGATACATCAATGGGTCTTACTCCATTAGCAGGTGTTATGATGGGAACTCGTTCTGGGGATATTGATCCTTCTATTATACCTTTTGTGATGGATAAAACTGGTATGAGTGCTGCTGAAGTTATATCAGACTTAAATCGTAAATCTGGTTTACTTGGACTTGGTTTAATTAGTAGTGATGCTAGAGATAATGTTAATGCTACTAATGATGGTAATAAACAAGCACTTATTGCGACAGAGAAATTAGTTAGAACTGTGGTTAACTATATATCTAGTTATTATGTTTTATTAGGTGGAGCTGATGTTATTACTTTTACAGCGGGTATTGGAGAAAAAAGTATTTATTTGCGTACGCGTATTATTGAATCTTTAAGTGCTTTAGGTTATGAACTAGATGATTCTACTAAAGATGCTTTTGGTGAGTTTGCTAAACTTAGTAAAGATGGTACACCTTTAATGTATGTAGTACCAACAAATGAAGAATTAATGATTGCAAGAGATACATTAGAGTTAATTAGATAGGAAGTTAGAATGATAAAAAGAATATACAAAACAATTAAAAATTACGATAAAATAGTGGTTGCTAGACATATAGGTGTTGATCCAGATGCAATGGCTAGTCAAATAGCTCTTAAAGAAGCTATTTTATCTACTTTTCCTGATAAGCAAGTATTTGCTTTAGGAAATGGGAGTGCTAAGTTTAATTACTTAGGTAGATTAGATAAAATACCAGATAATTTAGATGATGCTTTATTAATAGTGGTAGATACACCTGATATGAAAAGGATTGATTTACCTACTTTGAAAGGTTATAAAGAAATTATTAAAATAGATCATCATCCTTTTGTAGAGAAGTTTTCTGATCTTGAATATATAGATACCAATGCTTCTAGTGCATGTGAAATTATTATGCATATACTTGAAGAAACAAAGTTAGAATGTAACAGAAGTATTGCTGAAAAATTATTTTTAGGGTTAGTATCTGATTCTAATCGTTTCTTGTTTAATAATACGTCTTCTAAAACTTTTGAAATAGTAGGACGTTATATGGAGAAATATAAGTTTGATATTGCAGATTTATACTCTAACTTATATATGCGTAGTATTGTGGAAGTTAAATTCCAAGGCTTTTGTCAACAAATTATGGAAGTAACTGATAACGGTTTGGGTTCTATTATATTAAAGGATGCAGATTTAGTTAAATATGGTGTTGATACTGCTGCTTCTGGTAATATGATTAATAATTTTAATTATATTAGTGAAGTATTGGTATGGGTGTCAGTGACAGAAGATTTGAAAAATGATATAATACGTATTAATATTCGTTCTAGAGGGCCTGAGGTTAATATGATTGCTGAAAAATATAATGGTGGTGGTCATAAACTTGCTAGTGGTGCTAGAGTTAAAACTTTTAAAGAAGTGGATGAATTATTAGAAGATTTAGATTTTGTTTGTAAAAAATATAAGGAAAGGTTAAATGGTGAAATAGTTGAAAATTAATAAAGTAGAACTTGATGTATTAGCAGTTAGAAGAAGTCAATATCCAACTAAAATTCGACCTGAATTTTTATTAGTGGGACGTAGTAATGTAGGTAAAAGTAGTTTTATAAATACAATTATGGGAAGAAAAGCATTGGCAAAGATATCTTCTCGTCCTGGTAAAACACAAACACTTAATTTTTATTTAGCAAATGATGAGTTTTATTTCGTAGATGTTCCTGGTTATGGATATGCTGCTGTTAATAAGAAGACACAACAAAAGTTTGGAATGATGATAGAAGAGTATTTAGAAAAAAGAGAACAATTAAAAAGAGTATTCATGTTAGTTGATTTTAGGCATAAACCTAGTGAAGATGATGTGATTATGTATAATTTTTTAAAGTATTATAATATTCCTGTTACTATAGTTGCAACTAAAGTAGATAAAATAGGTACAACAAAAAGAGAAAAACAAACTAAGATTATCAATGATACACTAGATTTAGTAATGGGAGATGATTTAATATTATTCTCTAGTGTTACTAAAATGGGTGCAGATAAAGTACTTAATAAATTAGATGATTTAGTTATAGAGACTATTTAGTCTTTTTTTTATTTCTTTTTTTAAACTTTAACATATTATATCTTAGGTGATTAAAGTGCGTTTAGAATTAGTTAGCGATAATGAGTTTGTTGTTTTTATTAATAGTTTGTATTTTCCTATTGATGAAGGTTTAGATAAGCAAAATTTATCTAGAACTATTAAGTCATTACTTTCTAAGTTAGATAAAAATTATAATTTATCTTTAAAAGGTTATTATAAAGTAAGTATATATCATAATAAGAAAATAGGAAGTTATTTGGTATTAGAAAAGTTAGAAGATTTTATTATAGATGTTACTACTATTGATTTGAGAGTAATAGCTTATTTAAATGAAGAGTTTTTATTAGAGTTTGATGATTATGAAAAGATACCTTTAGGTAAAAGTATCTTCTATCTTAATAATATGTATTATTTAAGTGTTAATGATGTTAGTGATGAAGAGATATTATCACTTTGTGATTGGAGTAGGATTGTATATGGGGATGTTGTTTCTAATATTAAAAGAGTTGGGAAGAAATTAAAAACAATTGCTCTATAGAACAATTGCTAGCATATTATTGGCACCTCTATTAACTACTTTAGATAATGTTTGTTGTAATTTATATCTAATGTTGTCTGGCATTAGAGATATTTTAGATTGGATTCCTTCTTGGACAATTACATCTAAGCTTCTTCCAAATATTTCACTTTTCCAAATATTAGATGGTTCTGTTTCGTAATCTTTCATTAAATAATTTATTAACTCTTTACTTTGAACTTCACTTCCTATAATAGGCTCAAATGTTGAATTGACATCTACTCTTATCATATGAATAGATGGAGCGACTGCTTTTAGTTTTACACCATATCTTGATCCTTGTTTTATTATTTCAGGAGTTTCTAATTTCATGTCTTGTAGTGAAGGTGTTGCTACTCCGTATCCTGTTTGTTTAACCATTTTTAGGGCATATTTTATTTGATCATATTCTTTTTTAGCTTCGTTATATTCTTGGAATAAAGATAATAATTCAGCTTTATTTTTAACATCTATTTTGATAATGTCAGTTAATACTTGATTATATAAATGGGATGGTGCTGTTAAATTAATAGTAACAGTTCCAGTAGATGGATCTACTTCAGATAAATAAGCTTTTTCTATTAATTCATTATTAGTAAAATGTTTTATAATATATTCTACGTCTTTTAATTTATCTATTTCAATAACACTTTCTTTGATTGAATCGATATAACTTTTTTTAATAGGGTGGTCATGATTTAAAATAGCAATCCATTCGGGCATGTTTATTTGTACTTCTAAAATAGGAAATTCATATAGTGCTTCTTTTAGGATTGTATAGATGTCTTTTTCGTTCATTCCTTCTATGTTGATAGGAAGTACTGGTACTTGATGTTCTTCTTTTAAAGAGTTTGCTAATCTTTCTGTTTCTGGTAGCATAGGGTGTGTTGTATTTAATACTACAATAAATGGTTTGTTAATATCTTTTAATTCATTTATTACTCTTGTTTCAGCTTCGATATAATCATTTCGTTTAAACTCTCCAATAGATCCATCTGTTGTTACTACTATACCTATAGTTGAATGATCTTTAATTACTTTTTCAGTGCCTAGTTCTGCTGCTTCTACAAATGGTATTACATCATCATACCATGGTGTTTTGACCATTCTTGGTCCGTTATCATCTTCGGCCCCTTTAGCATCATCTATTAGATATCCTACACAGTCAATCATTCTTATTTGGCAATCAAAATCATCTATTTTTATTTTTGCAGCATTGTTAGGTACAAACTTCGGTTCAGTAGTCATAATAGTTTTTCCGCCTGCACTTTGTGGTATTTCATCTAATGCTCTTTTTCTTTCATATTCATCTTCAATGTTAGGAACAATTAATGTTTCAACCACTTTTTTTATGAATGTACTTTTACCAGTTCTCACTGCTCCAACGACACCTAGATAGATATCACCGCCAGTTCTCTTAGCGATGTTTTGTATAATTTCATATTTTTCCATCTTATCACCTTTTCTTTTTATTCATTTAACTCTATGTCTTTATGATATAAAAAGAACAAAATATTACAAAAAAAATCTAATATAAATTAGATTTAAAGCATTTTATCTATATCTTTAGGAATATCGTCATTAACAATAGTATTGATAATTTTATTGGTTTTTTCTTCACTTATTTCTTTTCCTGTTAAAGTACCTATTTCTTTAATAACATCTTTTAGTGTGTCTTTATCTTTTAAGTTATTAGCTTGAAGTTTACTAGCAAGTGACATAATTGTGTCTTTGTTTATGTTAGTTTTAGCTTCAATTTTTTTGAATAGAGCATTTTTAAACATAATATCTCCTCCAATACTAATATATGATTGGAGGAGATATTTGTTACTAATATAAATGTTCTTGGTACTTATCTCTTTCTTTAATAAGTTCTTTTACTTTTTGTTGATATTCTTCTGAAGAAATCATTTTCTTTTGATATCTTTCTTCTAATATATCTAATGATTTTTGAATTGATTCTAAATGGGCATTTGGTTGAGATTTAACTGATGTGTTTTTAAATAAATCTTTTCCAAAGTTTTTATTAGCATGAAAGCCATTTAACATTAATCATCACTCCTGTTTTTAAATTGTATTACAATAGGTGTTCCTTCTAATTCAAAGTTTTCTCTTAATTTATTTTCTAAGTATCTTTCATATGAGAAGTGAACCAGTTTCTTATTATTAACTCTTAAAGTGAATTTAGGTGGTTTAGTACCTGATTGACTTGAGAAAAATATTTTTAAACGATTTGTTTTATAACTAGGTGGTAAATTTAATTGATAAGCATCCATAATTACATCGTTTAAAATACTTGTTTTTATTTCTCTAGAGATATTTTCTTTTACTTTTACTATTTCTGGCATTAATGTATGAATTCTTTTTTTTGTTAATGCTGATAGGAAAACAACTGGGGCATATGTTAAGAATTGAAACTCACTTCTAACTAATTTTGTATAATCCTTTATTGTTTCTTCATCTACGGTGTCCCATTTATTAACTACTAGTATAATACCTTTACCTTTTTCAATAGCATATCCTGCGATATGTTTGTCATGTTCTTTAATACCTTCTTCTGCATTGATTACTACTAAACAAATATCACTTTTATCAATTGATTGCATTGATCTTAATAAACTGTACTTTTCGATAGATTCAAAGATTCTTCCTCTTTTACGCATACCTGCAGTATCAATTACAACATATTCTTCTCCATCATATTTAAAAACTGAATCAATAGAATCTCTAGTTGTACCTGCAACATCACTTACAACAACACGTTCTTCTTGAAGTAGGGCATTAGTAAGACTACTTTTACCAACGTTAGGTCTTCCTATAATACAAAATTTTGTTCTGTCATCGGTAATTTCTTGTTCATTTTCATTGAAACCTTCACATATTTCATCTAATAAAGTGACAAACCCAGTATTATGGATACCACTGACAGGAATGTAGTGTTCAAATCCTAATTCATAGAAATCGTATAAATTATCTTTACTAGCATTGTTATCTACTTTGTTAATTGCCACGATTATTTTCTTCTTAGATCTTCTTAATATATCTCTAACAGCATAATCATTGATAGTTAATCCTTCTTTTGCATCAACGATGAAAACAATGACATCTGCTTCATTAATAGCGATTTCAGCTTGTATTTTTATTTCATCATTAAATAGTTCTTCTCCTACATCAATACCTCCTGTATCGATAAGATTAAAACGATAGTTGCTATAGGTTACTTCTTGATATAAACGGTCTCTTGTTACGCCTGGTGTATCTTCAATAATAGCAAGTCGTCTTCCACATATTTTATTGAATAGTGTACTTTTACCAACATTGGGACGACCAACTAGTGCGACTGTAGGTAGTTTCATAATATCCCGCCTTTCTTGGCTAATTATAACATATTTTGTAAGATTTAACAACTAAGATATTATTTTGTCTTTATTCATGTTATACTTTTAATATAGTGAAAGGAGATTTTATTATGAAGAAAACAGTAGAATGGTTTAATAATCCTAACTTAATTGTTAATATGATGATAGGTTTATTAGCTATTGGTATATTAATATCACAGACAGTTGCAATTAGATCAGGTTTAGATTTTCAACAGGCAGTTAATCAATTATTTAATGATAATAGTGTTTATACTATATATCTGGTGTATTTTGTTTCATTAAACTTTAAGTTTGGAAAAAGACATTTTGATGCTTTAAGTGTTGTTATGTTTGTATTTCAGTCAATTATTTTGTTAACTTCGCTTTTAAATATTATTCAAGCGGTGGGGTTGATATCGATATTTGATTTTATTATGCATGTAGCATTATGGTTATATATTAGTAATTCATTAATTAAGAGAACTAGTTTTTGGAAGAATTTGAATTTAGAACAAGTATCTTTTACTTTTATTAAAAATATAGATTATTTTTATATTGTAGTGGCATCTAGTTTAATAATTTTAATATTAGGTTTAATAGGGTCGTTAGACTTTAATTATGTTTTAATTATTTTACTTGATTGTTTAGTTTATATTGGAGTAGCTAGATACTTATATTTATTTAGTAAATATTTTGAAGATAAAAATAAACAGGAAGAAGTTGAAGAAGAAATAATAGTAGCTTCTACTGTTAAAACTAAAAAGAAGAAAAAGGGTGATGTAAATGGCTAATATTTTTGAAGATATAGATAAAGAAAAGGAACAGTTACCAGAACTTAAAACTATTACAGATTCAGTAGTAGGTAAGTATCCATTAAATATCTTTCAAAAGATTGCAATATTTATATTTTTACTTGGTTTGGCTTTAGGTTTTTTAATTGGTAATTTAATGCCTTCTTGTAGTGAGTTAAATATTTTAACTGGTGCTTGTTTGCGCAGTGAATTTAATCTTTCTATAACTTTAGTTATATGGGGTGTTAGTTTTATTATTACTTTATTTATATATATGATAGGGCATATAATTGCGATTTTATCTTCAATTGATGAAAAACTTAACAAATAAGAGTATTTATTTAGTAAAAGTATTGTCAAGTAGTTGCTTTTATTAAGAAATCATGATAATTTATATATGTAAGCATATAATCTTGTGCTTAAGAAATAATTTAGGAGGTATTTATATACTATGAAAAAAGTTGAATTAATTGAAGCAGTAGCTACTAAAGCTGACTTAACAAAAGCTGATGCAACTAAAGCAGTAGATGCTTTATTTGATACTATCACTGGAGCTTTAAAGAAAGGTGATAAAGTACCATTCGTTGGTTTTGGAACTTTCAGTGTTTCTAAAAGAGCTGCTAGAGAAGGACGTAACCCACAAACTGGAGCTACTGTTAAAATCGCTGCTAGAAACGCAGTATCATTTAAAGCTGGTTCAGCATTAAAAGATGCTATTAACTAGGATATAAGTAGTTTATAAACAACTAGAAATAGTTGTTTTTTTTATGGGTAAATATTTATGTAAACTGTGTTGGTATTTATAGATATGAATATGATTTTTTGTTATAATGTAAGTGGTGATAATATGTTAGAAAAAGCGTTAACTTTACTTTCTTTAATAGAACAAAATGGATATAGATCTTATTTAGTAGGTGGTTTTGTTAGAGACTACTTAATGGGTAATGAGTCTAATGATATAGATATAGCTACTAATGCTACTCCTAGACAGTTAAAAGAGATGTTTCCTGAGGCTAATCTTAGTTATGAAGAATATGGGTCTGTTACTTTGTTATATAAAGCTGTTAGGTTTGAAATAACTACTTTTAGAAAAGAGATTCAATATGCTAATAATAGAAAACCTATGGAGATAGAATATATTGATAATTTATATGAGGATTTATTAAGAAGAGATTTTACTGTTAATACGATATGTATGGATAAAAATGGAAAGATAATAGATTTATTAGATGGACAAAAAGATATTGAAGATAAAATGATTAGAGTGGTAGGCGATAGTAATTATAAACTTAGTGAAGATGCTTTGAGAATACTTAGGGCTGTTAGGTTTGCTACTACTTTAGGTTTTACTATATCAGATAGAGCTAAAGAAGCTATTAATAATAATAAAGATAATTTAAAATTATTATCTTTTGATCGTAAGAAACAAGAGTTAGATAAGATTTTTAGTAGTTTAAATGTTAAAGAAGGTATTAACCTATTATGTGAGTTGGGTTTAGACAAGGCACTTGATTTAAATAAATTAAGTGAAGTAGTAGTTACTGATGATATTTTGGGAATATGGGCTTTTTTAGATGTAACTGACTTATATTCTTTCAATGGTAATGAAAAAGATTTAATTATTCAAATTAATGAAGCTAAAAATTTAGATAATTTAAATAATGAGGTATTATATTTATATGGCCTTTATATAAATACTGTTGCAGGTAGTTATAAAGGAATAAATAAGAAAGATATAATTGAAAAATATAATATGTTACCTATAAAGAGTAGAAAAGACTTAGATATTACAGTAGATGATATTACTGATGTTTTTAATATGGGACCAGGTAGTTATTTGAAAAATGTTTTTAAAGAGTTAGAAAAAGCTGTTTTGTGTGGTAAAATAGGTAATAATAATTATGATTTATTAAAGTATTGTGATTTATTGAAAAAAGAAAAAGTGTCAAATTTAGAAATTTCTTGATTTGACCTTTTCTTATTTTGTGTTATTATATTTTATTAAGGAGGTGTAGTTATGAAAAGTAGTAAATTAAATGAGATATTACAACAAGGGAATGTTGTTGTACCTATTTATTTAATTCAAAATATTAAGAATCTTAATATTAGTATGGATGAATTAGTATTTATAATGTATTTAGCTAATTTTGGTACTAAGAGTATTTTTGATCCGAAAAAAGCTCATGAGTCTTTAAATATTGAATTGATGAGTGTTATGGAATTAGTAAGTAATTTAACCGAGAAGAAAATGTTAACAGTTAATGTGGAAAAAAATGATAAAAATGTTAGAGAAGAATATATTGATATATCTAGTTTTTATAGTAAAGTTTCTTCGTTAGTAGTGGAGAATATTAATAATACACCTAAAGATATGACTAGTATTTTTGAAATGATTGAAAAAGAATTTGGTAGAACGCTTAGTCCAATTGAATATGAAATTATTAAAGCATGGATTGAAAGTGATGTGGAAGAAAGTTTGATTTTAGAAGCATTAAAAGAAGCAACTTTAAGTGGAGTTTCTAATTTGAGATATATTGATAAGATTTTATATGAGTGGGGTAAAAAAGGTATTAAAAATAAAGTTGATGTTTTGAAGTATCGTGATAATTTTAAAAAAGAGAAAAGTAATAAAGTTGATGTTGTTGAATATGATTGGTTTGAAGATGACGAATAAAGTAATTTTAATAGAAGAATACTTAGAAGAAATGTTTCCTGATCCAAAATGTGAACTTAATTATAGTAAAGATTATGAGTTGTTGATTGCAACGATGTTAAGTGCTCAGACAACTGATAAGAGGGTTAACTTAGTTACGGAAGTACTGTTTGGTAAATATCCTACTCCCCAAGATTTTCGTAATGCAGAAATTAGTGATTTGGAAGAGATTATTAGATCATTAGGTTCTTTTAGAAAAAAGAGTGTTTATATAAAAGAGATTGCAGAAAGATTAAAAAACTATGATGATGTGTTACCGGATAATGGTGAGTTGTTAAAGTCTTTTCCTGGTGTCGGTAGAAAGACTATTAATGTTGTTTATAGTGTTTTATATAATGTACCTGCTATTGCAGTTGATACTCATGTAGAGAGAGTTAGTAAGAGACTTGGTTTGGCCAAGGATAGTGCATCTGTTTTAGAGGTGGAAAAATCGTTGATGAAGTGTTTTAGAAAAGATACTTGGTGTAAACGTCATCATCAGTTAGTTTTATTTGGTCGATATCATTGCAAAGCTGTTTGTCCTTGTTGTGATAGTTGTAAAATTAGTAATATTTGTAAGAAAAAAAAGAACTGAAAATTCAGTTCTTTTAAACTATATTAACAGTAATAGTGAATTCTTTGGTGTAATCTTCATATGTTACTGTATATATTATTTTGTAGGTTGCTCCGGTTTTACTTGTATCTAATGTTGTAACTTTTGTTCCTGTACCATCTGTAATAATATATTCTATTTTAGTACTACTTGTAATATCAGTTCCATCGTCTGTTACTTTAATAGCATTTTTTCCTTCTTGTATTATATAATTTCCATTAGTGGCAATATTGACTGCACTTGGAATAATTAAGGAACTTGTAACTTTACTTGTATCCGGTTCTGTGCTTGGTTCTGCTAAGACATAAGAAGCACTTGCACTTTCTTTTCCTGATGGTGTTTCGTATGTTGCGTATACTTTATAAGTTCCGTATGGATCACTTATATTACTTATTACATACGATGTATTGGTTGTAAAGTCATATGTTTTTCCATCATAAACAACTTTATATCCTAATGCTCCATAAGCATCACTACTAGCTCCTGGAACAGCATTCCAAGATAGTGTTACTTTGTTGTTTTCATAAACAACTTTAAAGTTAGTAGGAGTTGTTAATACTGTTGCATCGTATTTATCTGATGTTTCAGTTGGTTCAGTTCCTTTTTTAAATAATTCATATGCTATATCTTCTTCTGGTGTGTTAGGGCCTGCTAATTTAGGAGGGTCTGTCCATTTTTCAACGGCAACTTCAACAACGCTTGATGGCATTGAGAATGGTTGGTTATTTGTTCCTAATACATTAGTGACAGTTGTTCTAAATAATCTTTCACGAGCATTAGCTGCTTCAATCATTCTAGTGTAATGTTCACTTGTTGTTTCATCATATCCATACCATAGTGCAATTGTTGTTTCGCTTGAATATCCAACAGCCCATGTATCATTAACACTGTCTGATGGAATTCCTCTGGCAGCGGCAACTTCTGCAGTGAAGTTAGTTGTTCCTGTTTTAGCTGCTATATTAGTTATAGGACTTCCTTGAATTGTAACATCTTGTATGACATCTGTTATCATATAAGCAGTTGAATCACTCATAACTTGTGTTGGATCTACTGTATGTTCAATTGTTTCGTTAGTGTCTCTGTAAACAAATTTACTGACTGTGTAGGGTTCGTTATAATATCCACCGTTACCAAATGATGCATATGCTGCGGCCATTTCTACAGGATTTGTACCTGTAAATGATCCGATGGAATGCGCTTCATGTATTCGTCCGTTTTCTACTTCTGGACTTAATCCTAAGCTTTCGACAAAACTAACTATCTTAGTATTATCTACTTGTTGGAAGGCTTTTAAAGCTGGTATATTACGCGAAGTTGCTAGGGCAGTTCTTAGAGTAATAGTTCCTAGATAAGATCCATCCCAGTTATTCATGGCTTGACCACTACTATAAGAGTATGGTTCATCTTCAAATGGTGTGTAAGTTGAAAAATTGTTGTATTCCATTCCTGGTGCGTAGTCAAATAATGCTTTAGCTGTTGAACCTGGTTGACGATTAATATCGGTTGCGAAACTGAAGTTATTAACACCTTCTGCTCTGTTTCTTCCTGCTCCTACTGCGATTAAGGCTCCTGTGTCGTTATCAACAACAGCTATTCCGGTTTGAATAACATCATCTTTCCAAGTGAATGTTTCTCCGTTTTGAATTTTTTCTACTTCTGTTTGTTTTGTTTGATCTAAATTTGTATAAACTAGAAGTGGAGTAGTATATGGATTAACTTGATACTTTTCAGTTAATTCTTTTGCTACAGCATCAATGTAATCTTGATATTGATTACTTGTAGAAGTGTTTGTATCTTTTAATAGACTTTCTACGGGGATAGCTGCTGCTATTTCTCTTTCTTCTGCTGTTATATATCCATGTCTTTCCATTAAGTAAAGTACTGTATCTTGTCTTTCTTCAGCATTTTCTGGATATGAAGCTGGGCTATAATAGTTAGGTGATTTAAATAATCCTGCTATTATAGAAGCTTCTGCTAAATTAAGTTCTGTTGCACTTTTACCAAAATATTCTTGACTAGCTTGTTCTACTCCCCAAGCTGTTCCTCCTAAATAGTGATTGTTAACATAATATTCGAAAATTTCTTCTTTTGTATAATTTTGTTCTAGTTTGAAAATAGCTAGGTATATATCTTGAGCCTTTCTAATAATACCGTCTATACCATCATCTTCACTAGAAGTAAAACTGTTTTTAATAACCTGCATTGTAATAGTAGAAGCTCCTCCAGCATCAGAGTTACCAACTGCTTGACCTGCAGTTGCTACTAAGAAACGTGGTGCGTCAAATCCATTATGTTGGAAATAACGAGAATCTTCAGTAGCGACAATTGCATCAATTAAAACTTGAGGCATTTCATCATAAGTAACTTTTTCACGCATCTGTGCACCAATTTTAGCGAATTCTACTCCATTTTGATCGTAAAGAATAGTTGCTTCTTTTACGTAAAGTTTTGATACGTCAAATAATGGGTTTGCTGTAATAACAATGTAAACAATAAATCCACTGGCTGCAACAGCGCCGATTATTCCTATGGATAAGAACGTAATTATTATGACATTAAATATAGTTCTTTGCTTTTTATTTTTTCTGGTTTTAGCAAGTAGTTTTGAGAATCCTAATATTAAGGCTATTCCTGCTGCTAATATTAATGTAACAGGTATTCCAAATAAAATTGCAAATAATAATAGGAAAACTGCTATTATACCAAGGAACAATAATTGTCTTCTTTTGGCTTGAACACTTTTCTTTTTTACTACTTTTTTCTTTGTACCTGTATTTTTTTTTGTAGTTGTATTACTTTTTTTCTTTGTGGCCATTTTGTACCTCCATTTTATCAATGATTTCTATATAATCTATTCTTGGCTCATATTTTTCTTTTATTATATATCCATACTCTTTAAAAAAAGATATAGGAATAGAAACTCTTGTCTCTTTACTTACAAATTCAATTAGTTTTTTTCCTGGTAAGAGATAAGTTTCATTTAAAACGGTGAATCTAACGATTAGAAAACCTATTCCTTTTTCATCAACAATGTTTTTTATGTGTTCAATTTGATGTTTGTGAATATTACTTAAAGGAAATGATGTTTTACTTTTGGTTTCTTTAGCTTCGAAATCGATATATTGTCCTTTGTATATTCCATTATAATCAGTAGTAGATGGCATTTCAAAAAACGCTTCTTTGATAGTGGCTTTTTTGTAATCTACTTTGGTTATTTTAATCGGAGTTGGTTTCTTATAAATATATGCTTTTTTATTTCTTTTATAATAATCATTAGTAAGATTTAATTCGCTTTCAAGAGTCATTCCTCTGTTAGCGTAATTTGTAATTTTGCTAGTGTTTATTGGTTTTGTGCCTGTGGGGTATTTCATTAAATCACCTACCTATAATTGTAGCATATTCACTTATTTTTTACTAGTCTTAAATTAATTGTCTTTGTTTGTCGAATTGGATGTAATTTGTTAGAAAATAGGTTATATTATTTGTGAGGTGAAATGATGAATGTGATTGAAATTATCGAGGTGTTGAACCGTATGATAGAGAAGACTAAAGAAATTAAAAGAGAAGAGAAGGTTATTCGTTTAAATAATAGTGTAAAAAAAGATTTTGTGGTATAATATCTAGCACAGAGGTGATATAGTGATTGATGAAATATTAGATAAAATAGAAAATAATGAAGAAATAACAGATGAAGAAGCACATGAATTTGTTGATTCTTTGCTTCTTAGTATTAAAAATATGCTTAGTGACATTAGAGTTAGTCAGGCGATGTATAAGATAGTTGCTGTTGGTTCTAAATTTAAGTTATGTAGAGATTTGGAAGAGGATTTTTCTAAAACAGTATGTAGAGAACTTGCGTTTGAAAAGAAAGTTTATAAGAAAGCTAAGCAGTTACTTTTAGAATATAAGAGTGAACCATTAGTAGAAGATAGTGAAAATGATAAGTTGACGATGTCTCTTTATATGTTAGATACAATGTCTTCTTTGCAGATAGAGAGAAATGTATATAAAGATAGAATGGTTGATATAAGTGAGTTAAAAAGAGAAAATATAAGTGTTAATACTATTCCTAAACGTGTTTCTTATTTAGATAATAATATTATTGATGTATCTCTAATAAAGAAGATGATTGATTCTAAAGAGAAATCTAATTGACAAAAGACTGTTTTTTTGAGAAAATATATCATATAAAGGATTGGTGATTATTGTGTACGAGAATAAAGTTAATCTTGCTCCACAGGATATATTAGAAAAAGAATTTAAGATTGATACTAGAGGATATAGATTAAAAGAAGTAGATCACTTTTTAGATGTAATAATTGGTGATTATGAACAATTTTTTCAAATAATTAAATCCTTAGAAAAAGAAAAAGATCAGTTGTTAGAAGAGATATTACGTTTGAAACAAGAAATACGTAATGTTAAAGTAAATATGGAAATTGCAAGAGAAGAGGATAAAGGTGAAATGACTAATGTTGATGTACTTAGACGTCTTGCTCAACTTGAAAAAATAATTTATGGAAATGATGAATAATTTCAGGACAAACGCTGTATTTTTTAGAATATAGAGGAAAGTCCATGCTCACAAAAGCTGAGATGTTTTTAGTGTTCGTGCATAGGGAAAAAATAACCTATGGTAGAGTAATCTAACGGCGAAGAAGGTAGCTAAGTCTTAGGATATGTTATTAGTATTTGTAAAGTGCCACAGTGACGATAGTTTATAGAAATTTAAACGTGAAACGATGGTAAACCCCGCGAGTGAGAAACCCAAAATTGGTAGGGGAGCTTCAATGAAGGAATTTGAACGGATTTGAGGACTAAAGTAATTTAGTAGATAGATGTTTGTCGCCTAGTAATAGGAACAGAACATGGCTTATATTGAAATTATTTATGATAGAGGTGTTTAATTTGAAAGATTTAGGTGAATATTTAAGGGAAAGTCGTATTAACAATGCTGTTAGTATAGAAGAGGCTTGTGCTGACTTAAATATGGATCAATTACATTTGGAAAATATTGAATTAGGTAATATTCGTGCTTTCAAAGATGTATATATATTAAAAGATTATATTAAGATTTATGCTAAGTATTTAGGATTAGATGCAAATAAAATTTTAGATGAGTTTAATGACTTTTTGTTTGAACATACTTCGAAAATATCATTAGATGATATTAAAAGTGCTAGAGCTAAGGAAAAAGAAGAGAAGAAGATTATTTCACCTTATACGATGGAAGTAAAAGTACAAAGGAATTTTTTACCAATGATTTTGATTATTGCGGGTGTTTCTTTATTACTTTTTGTAGTTGTTTTACTTTTTCAGGCATCTGGAGATGAAGTTGTTAATAGAGAATTGATGGAGGTAGTATATGACTTTACCAAATAAGTTGACTGTTTTAAGATTAATTTTGTCAGTAGTTATCATTGTTATTTTGGTTTTTCCTTTTTATGAAGTTGGACTAGAATTTCCTAAGTTATTAGTTAATGGTATTTTTGTTAGAAGTGAGTATTTAATTGCAGGTGGATTATTTATTATTGCAAGTATTACAGATTTTTTAGATGGGTATATTGCTAGAAAATATAATTTAATTACAGATACTGGTAAGATGTTAGATGCTATTGCTGATAAAGTTTTAGTTAATAGTTGTTTAATTATATTAGCAGCTCATAATTTTGTTCCTGTAATTATTCCTGTTGTATTAGTACTTAGAGATATTGTTGTTAATGCAATTAAAATGGAAGCATCAGCTAAAGGGAAAGTAGTTGCTGCAATTGGGTCTGGTAAAATTAAAACAGCTTGTTTAATGATAGGTATTACATTAATGTTTTTCTATAACATGCCGTTTGAATTTTATGATTTAAGAATTGCTGATTTTATGCTATATTTTGCAACTATAATGTCTATTTTATCTGCTTGGGAATATTATAGAATTAATAAAAAACTACTTTTCAGTAAAGAAAAGTAATGTAAAACACTCTTTTGTTTAGAGTGTTTTTTTATTTTGTCTTTATTTATAAGGGGAAAACACAACATACATTTGTTCGTAAAAAATGCTTGCTTTTTTGAAAATAGTAGGGTACAATTGATTTAGTTAGTAGGAGGAATATTAAATGACTAATAAACAAGTAGATAAAAATAAGGCTTTAGAGCAAGTGTTGAATGATATTGAAAAGCAATTTGGTAAGGGTTCAATTATGAAATTAGGCGATAGTAAACATATGGAAGTAGAAGTTGTTTCTAGTGGTTCGTTATCTGTTGATATTGCTTTGGGAGTAGGTGGACATACTAAAGGAAGAATAACAGAGATTTATGGTCCTGAATCTTCTGGTAAAACAACTATTGCTTTGCATGCAGTAGCAGAAGTGCAAAAAGCAGGAGGTAGAGCAGCGTTTATTGATGCAGAACATGCGTTAGATCCTGTGTATGCTAAAAACTTAGGTGTTAATATCAATGAATTATTGTTATCTCAACCTGATACTGGTGAACAAGCTTTAGAAATTTGTGAAGCATTAGTTCGTAGTGAAGCGGTTAATATTATTGTTATTGATTCAGTTGCAGCTTTGGTGCCGCAGGCGGAAATTGATGGTGAAATGGGAGATTCTCATGTTGGTTTACAAGCAAGACTTATGAGTCAAGCCCTTAGAAAATTATCAGGTACTATTAATAAGACAAAAACCATTGTTATTTTTATTAATCAATTGAGAGAAAAAGTTGGTGTTATGTTTGGTAATCCTGAAACAACACCTGGTGGTAGAGCTTTAAAATTTTATTCTACTGTAAGACTTGAAATTAGAAGAAGTGAAGCTTTAAAAATTGGTGATGGTATTATTGGTAATAAAACAAATATTAAAGTTGTTAAAAATAAAGTGGCTCCACCTTTTAAGGTTGCTTCTGTTGATATTATGTATGGTGAAGGTATTTCTAAAGAAGGTGAATTAGTTGATTTAGGTGCTGAATCTGGAGTTGTTGAAAAAAGCGGAGCTTGGTATGCATACAATGGAGAAAAGTTAGGTCAAGGTAAAGAAAATGTTAAGCTTCTATTAAAAGAAAACAAGAAATTAGCGAATGAAATTGAAAAGAAAATTAGAGATTTTTATGGAATTGGTCTTTCTACTGAGGGTTCTAAATAGAATTCTTTTCTTTTAGTTTGTTTATCTTGACATTATAGGCGAACGACTTTACAATAGAAGTAGATTTCTATTTAATATAATTAAATAAATCTAGAATGGAGGTACTTATGGAAAACGTACTATTCTCCATTTCACTTGTTATAATTGGATTATTATCTGGTGTTGCTATTATGGTTTTTGTAAATAATCGTAAAGAAAATAATGCTAAAAAAGAAGCAGAAATGATTATTGAAAAGGCTAAAAAAGAAGCAGATAGAAATAAAAGAGATTCTCTACTTGAATCTAAAGAGGAGATTCATAAAGCAAAGTTAGAATTTGATAAAGAGATGAAAGAAAAGAAACTTGAATTTAAAACGGCAGAAGATCGTCTTTTACAAAGAGAAACTAATATTGATAAGAGAGATGAATTATATCAAAAAAGAGAAAATTCTTTGAATGAGAGAGAAAATGGTTTGTCTTTAAAACAAAAAGAAATTCAAGAAGAACAAGGAAGAATAGAGAGTATTAAGGAAGAACAACTATTGTTATTACAAGATATTGCTAAATTTAATAAGGATAAGGCAAAAGAATTGATAATGCAACGAGTTGAAGAAACAATGAATAGGGAAATATCAGAATATATTTATGAGAAAGAGGCAGAAGCTAAATTAGAAGTAGATAAGCGTTCTAAAGATATGTTAGTTATGTCAATGCAAAAATATGCTGCTGATGTTGCTAATGAACAAACAGTTACAGTTATTAATTTACCTAGTGATGAAATGAAAGGTAGATTAATTGGTAGAGAGGGTAGAAATATTCGAACTATAGAAGCTATTACAGGTGTTGATTTAATTATAGATGATACTCCTGAAGCAGTGGTTATTTCTAGTTTTGATCCTTATCGTAGAGAAATTGCAAGATTAACCATTGAGACTTTAATTAAAGATGGGAGAATTCATCCTACTAGAATTGAAGAATTGTATGATAAGATTTGTAAAGATATGAAAGCTAAAGTTATTGAATATGGTACTGAGTCATTATTTGAGTTAGGTATTACAAAGGTTGATCCAGCTTTAGTAGAAATTATTGGGCGTTTATATTTTAGAACTAGTTTTGGACAAAATGCTTTACAACATTCTAAAGAGGTTGCTGAACTTAGTGGAGTTTTAGCGGGGGAACTTGGAGAAAATGTTGCATTAGCTAAGAGAGCTGGTTTACTTCATGATATTGGTAAAGCTATTGATCATGAAATAGAAGGTAGTCATGTTGAAATTGGATCTGATTTAGCTAAAAAGTATCATGAAAATAATATCGTTATTAATGCGATCGAATCTCATCATGGTGATGTTGCTTCTAACAGTGTTATTTCAGTTATAGTTGCTATAGCAGATGCTTTATCTGCATCGCGTCCTGGAGCTAGAAATGATTCTTTAGAAAACTATATAAAGAGACTTGCTCAATTAGAAGAAGTTGGTAATAATATTAATGGTGTGGAAAAAACATTTGCTGTTCAAGCTGGTAGAGAATTAAGAGTTATTGTTAAACCAGAAGAAGTTGATGATTTAGCAAGTTATAAAATTGCTAGAGATGTTAAAGAAAAAATTGAAAGTACAATGCAATATCCTGGTACTATTAAAATTACTGTTATTAGAGAAACAAGAGCACAAGAAGAAGCTAAGTAAGCTTCTTTTTTATTGCTATTCCTATGTTAAGGTGGTACTATTAGGTTAAGTGAGGGTTTTATGGTTATTAAATTTAGAAGTAATACTTTAGAAATGATTAAAGAAATAAAACGAATGCAGGCCAAAGTTTATAGTGGTGATGAAGATTTTGATTATGATAAAGAAATTAAAGAGGCACTTAGAGAAATAGAATGCTTGGAAAAACTAATTGATAATAAAGAAGATACTTATATTGAAGAAGTTGATCCTGATTTTTTGAATTTTGTTGCTGCGATGCCAGATATACCTGTTATGTCTGTTGAGAATATGGATAGCGATGAGTTGATTGAGAGTTCTGAATATGAGGATTATGCTAACTTTGGTATGGAGTTATTAAATAATGTTGATGAAAATAAAGCGAGGGAACTTATTAATTTTTTGATGCTTTGTTATTATGAAGAATTTTATAATGAAGAAAATTTTTTGGTAGATTGTATTAAGTCGTATGATGGTGAAGATAATATTTCTTTCATTAGAGAATATCCAAATACTATTTATCATTTGTTAACTAATTTTGAAATGATTTCGGCTCTTTCAATTAGTGATTTAGTTGTAATGAAAAAACAAGTTGTTAAAGATAGTAAACAGAGTAGTTCTTTTTTTAGAAGTTTGATGCCTTTATATTTTACTGATTTAGTAGTTTTAGAAATGCAACTTTTATATGAAACTAGTGAGGATTTTTCTTTAGAAGAGGAGGAATTTTTAAACTCTTTAAATATTGGTAGTGATAATTTAATTAATGATTCGTTATTGTTATTTAATTCTTATGGTAATGAGATGAAGAAATTTTTATTACCTTCATTATTGAATGGATTTTATGATTATACTAAAGGTAAAAGAAATTTTATTTCTATTTCCAAATTGGAACGTAAATTAATTAGAGACTGTGAGAAAAATGAAAATATAGTAGAAGAAATTATGAATAACGAAGAGGATATGCAGGTTGTTCTTCGTGGTTATTTTAATAACAATAAATCTTATTATTCTAAAGAATTACCTAATCATGAGTTTGAAACGGATCATTTAGCAATTACTAAAACAATAATAAAAAAATAGGAGTACATTTATGATATTGAAATTTAAAATTAATTGTTATGAAATTGCAAATGAAATAGATGCTTTATGTAGTTCTATTGATGATGATATTGAAGAAAGAATTTCTGATTCTAATGACGATGATGATTGTGATGAGTATGATGAAGAACTACGAGAATTATCTAAAAGTGATATGAGTGCTGATGATACTTTGGAAGATGTTAGTTATGATGATGTTTTTGTTACTTTTTCAGAATATCTAATCAAAGAGTATGATACTAATAAATTGGCAGTTATAGATACTATTTGTTTTTTAACTCTTTTGTACTATGAAGATTTTTATAATGATGTTGATAATTTTTTTATAGATTCTTTGGATGATTTAGATAGTAGTTCTATTGCTCCTTTTGTGTTAGAAGAATATCCTAATATCTTTTTTCATTTAATGAATCATTATGATAATTTGAATTTGTTATCTCTTTCTAATATGATTGTTAGGCGAGAAACAGTAATAGAAAAAAGTGGTAAGGATAAAGAATTTTTTACTAAATATAGACCTGAGTATTTTACAGAGCTTTCTTTATTGAAAATGCGTTTTGTATATGAAAATGGTCCTTACTATTCATTAATAGAAGATTTATATGTTGATGAGATTGATCAATTTGATAATCTTTCTATTGAGGATTGTGTTCGTACATATAAAAATATTTCTAAGGATGATAAACCGGTTATGTTTGGCAGAATGTGGAAAGATTTTTTAGAGTATACAGAAGGTAAACAATATTTTACTAAACTTAGTATAGAAGAAATAACTTTACTTAATATGATTAAAGAGAATGAAACTGTTAATTTAGAATCTTTTGAGAATTCTTCTATGATGAATACTTTGATACAGGGGTATTTAGATAATAGTGCATCTTATTTTGAGAAAAAGTTTCCTAATCATAATTATGAAACTGATCATATTGCTATTGAAAAAACATTTTCTAAAAAGAAAAAAGATACTATATAATATAGTATCTATTTTTTTATGTCTAATATTACTGGTAGAATAATTGGTCTTCTTCCGGTTAATTGTTGAACGTATGTATTTAGTTCTGTGATTAATTGATATTTTATATCGTTAAAATTAATTGATGTTTTACTTAGTTCTGTACGGATGACATTACTAGCTTGCATTTCAATTTTACGTATTAATTCTTCATTTTGATTAATAAGAACGAATCCTCGTGTTGTTATGTTAGGTTTGATTAATAATTGTTTCTTTTCGGCATCGATATTGGCAATTACTACTAATATTCCATCATTGGACATTAGTTTACGGTCTCTTAAGACTGTTCCTCCAACTTCACCAATACGGCTACCGTCAACATATACATCTTGTGCTGGGATACTTTCACCTTTAGTGACAGTACCTTTGTCTAAAATTAAGCTGTCTCCATTTTGTAAAACATATGTGTTTTCTTTTGGTATACCACAATCTATTCCTAGTTCTGCATGATGTCTAAGCATACGATAGTCACCATGGAATGGCATAAGATATTTTGGCATTAGTAGACGTAACATTAATTTTAATTCTTCTTCATTAGCATGTCCAGATGTATGTAAATCACTCATAAAAGTATTAGTGAAAACTTTTACACCTTTTAAGTATAACTTATTGATTGTTTTAGAAATACTTAATGCGTTACCTGGAATAGCAGAAGATGAGAAGACAACAATGTCATCTGGTCTTAATTTTATTTGTCTATGAGTTCCTTCGGCAATACGAGATAGGGCTGCAAGTGGTTCTCCTTGAGATCCAGTACATAATATCGCAACATCTTTTGGTTTTAATTGATTTGCTTCTTCAGCAGTTATCAGTAGTTCTTTATGATTGATATATCCACCATTCATGGAAATGTTGATGTTGTTTTCCATACTTCGTCCGAAGATACATATTTTTCTGTTTTGTTTGTAACATGTTTCTACGATATGTTTTAAGCGATAGATGTTAGAAGCGAATGTCGCAAGAATAATTCTCTTTGTTTTATTTTTTTCAAAAATATTATATAGAGCGTCATCTACTCGTGATTCACTTAAACTAATTCCAGTATTTAAGGCATTAGTACTATCACTTAGTAATAGGGTTACTCCTTTTTTACCAATATCAGCCATTTTGTGTATATCGGCCATTGGTCCAATTGGAGTTAAATCGAATTTAAAATCTCCTGTAGTAACTATTCTTCCATCTGGGGTATTAACAGAAATACCATGTGCATCTGGAATAGAGTGAGTTACACGGAAGAATTCAACTTCCATCTTTTTAAATTTTAGTATTGTTTCATCGGTATAGGCGAATAATGTATCATAACGTATGTTACGATCTGCTAATTTAATTGTAATCAATTCTTTAGCTTGGTTAGGAGCATAGATCATTGGAATTTTTACAGATTGTAATAAAAACGGAATACCACCAATATGGTCTTCGTGTCCATGCGTAATAATCAATGCTTTAATTTTATCTTCGTTTTGTTTTAAAAAAGTATAATCTGGTATAACATAGTCAATACCTAGTAGGTCTCCTTCTGGGAAACTTACTCCCGCGTCAATAATTATAATTTCGTCTTCATGCATTACACAATACATGTTTTTTCCGACTTCGCCTAAACCACCTAAAACAACAAGTTTTGTTTTATTGTTTTTTTGGTTCATATTTTTTCCTTTCCTTTAAGTTAATTTTATAATATAAAGAACTAACCTATAAGATTATACTATTTTTTTCAAGTTTTGTCTATTAGTTTGCTTATATTAGTAAAAAAGAGTGTAAATTATAATAGGAAATGATATACTAGATATATCTATAAATCAGGGAGGATCATGTATGGGATTATTTAATAAAATTAAAAATATGTTTGCTAAAAAGGATGTTAGTGTAGAAGAAGAACATATTGAAATAGATAAAAATGAAGATGTTGAAGAGGAATCTGTCGAGATAGCAGAAGAGTCTGTTAATGTAGTAGAAGATGTTTCGTCTAAAAATAGCGAAGAAGAAATAGTAGATGCTGTTTATGAAGAAATTGAAGAAGAAGATTACGAAGATAATGAGATTGAAGAAGTTAGTGGTGAAACTTTTGAAGAAGTGGAAATTTATGAAAAAGGTTTAACTAAATCACGTGAGAGTTTTGTTTCTAAATTAGTTAATTTGACAAATCGTTATAAAAAAATTACTGATGATTATTTTGATGAATTAGAAGAAGTTTTAATTATGGCTGATATTGGTGTTAATACAGTTATGGATTTTATAGATCGTTTGAAAAAACGTGTATATGAAGAAAAAATTACTGATACAGAACTTCTTAATGAATTGATTGTTGATGAGTTATTTATTATATATGTTGATGATAGTGTTCTTTCAACTAAAATTAATTATCAGGAAGAAGGACCTACTGTTATTTTGATGGTTGGTGTTAATGGAGTAGGAAAGACAACTACAATTGGTAAATTAGCTGCTAAAGAAAAAGATATGGGTAAAAAAGTTTTATTAGTAGGTGCGGATACGTTTAGAGCAGGTGCAACTGAACAATTAAATGAATGGGCTAAGAGAATTGGAGTTGACTACTATGGTGGTAGTGAAAATGCTGATCCTGCTTCTGTTACTTTTGATGGTGTAAAAAAAGCTAATGAGGAAAATTATGATGTTGTCTTTGTTGATACGGCAGGTAGATTACAAAATAAAGTTAATTTAATGAAAGAATTAGAAAAAATCAACAGTGTAATGAGTAGAATTGTTGATAACGCTCCACATGAGACATTGTTAGTAATTGATGCTACTACTGGTCAAAATGGAATATCTCAAGCAAAGAGTTTTAAAGATATAACTGGTGTTACCGGAATAGTGCTTACTAAATTAGATGGAACTGCCAAAGGTGGGATTGTTTTAGCTATTAAAGAAGAAGTTGATATACCGGTTAAGTTTATTGGATTTGGTGAATCTAAGAATGATTTACAAGTATTCGATGTTGAAAAATATATATATGGTTTATTTAAGGAAATGATGTAATGAAAAAGAAGATAGGTTTATATTTACAGGGGATTTTTACTTTATTAGCAATTGTATTTGCAATTGTGTCTATTTTTAATAATGATTTTATTATTGTTATTCAAATGCTTTTAGGTCTTGATTTATTAGCTATGGCGTATAATAATCAGGTCTTATATAAAAGAAGGCTATTTACTATTTTGTATGTTGTGGCAGCTTTAGTAGTTATTGTTATGTCACTAATTGGAGTGTGATTGTAAATGGATAAGACAATTTATTTAAATCAGTTGTATGATTTTTATCAAGATTTGCTTACAGATAAACAACGTAATTATTTTGAAAGATATTATTTTGATAATTTATCGCTTAGTGAAATAGCAGAAGAATATGGGGTTAGTCGTAATGCTGTTTCTAAACAGTTGGATATTATAGAAAAGAAGTTATCTGATTATGAAGGTAAATTAAATTTATCTTTAAAAAAGAGTAAAGTATTAGAATTAGTTTCTAATGATGAATTGCTTTATAATAAGATTAATGATATATTGTAAAAGAATAAGAGGGTGTAATTATGTTTGATAGAATAGTGTATCTTAGTGATAAAATTGCTCATGTTAAATTGAAAGAAAATGTTTCTTTAGCAGTTAATTTAATGAATCTTCATATTGTATTTGAGGATCAGGATAAGAAAATATTAGGGGAAATTGATGATCTTAATGAGGGTGTTGCTAAAGTTAGAATGCTAGGGGAATATGTTAATGGTTCTTTATATAGTGGTGTTATTAGAAAACCTACTATGAATGCTACTATTAGAGTTATTTCTAAAGAAGAGATTCCTTCTATTTTAGGGGAAGATACTGAAGGTAATATGTTGTTGGGAGTTAGTCCGTTTTATAATGATTATCCGGTATATTTTGATGTTAATAATTTCTTTAGTAATCACTTTGCAATATTAGGTAGTACTGGTAGTGGGAAGTCTTGTGGTATTGCAAGGGTTATTCAGAATATTTTTACTAGTAAGAATATTGAACCATATAAGGCTAATTTGATAATGATTGATTCTTCTGGGGAATATTATAATGCTTTTAATGCTATTAATCAGATTAATCCTAAATATAATTATCGTTTTTTAACTACTAATGTTAGTGAAGAAAAAGGGGAAAGATTAGTTTTACCTATTTGGTTATTAGATTCTACTGATATATCACAGTTATTGTCTGTTACTAATCATGCTCAATTACCAATTATAGAAAGAATGCTTAAGTTAGCACTTATTTTTGGTGAAGATGATAGTAAAGCTTTAAATTATAAGAATCATTTAATTGCGAAAGCTATTATGTCAATTTTATATTCTAATGAGACTTCTTCTAATAAGAGAAATGAAGTATTTACTATATTAGCTAATTGTTCAACGGGACAGTTTAATTTAGAATCACCTGTACAAGGTATAGGATATGTTAGAAAACTTAGAGAGTGTTTCTTAATTGACTCTAGTGGTAATTTTAGTGAGAGTGTATTATTAACTGAATATGTTTCATCTTTTATAAAACAAGAATACGATAATTATGAGCCTAGTGAGGATGTTTATTATACATTAGAAGATTTAGAAAAAGCACTTAACTTTACATTAATTAGTGAAGGTTGGTTAAGAAATTCTAATACTTATGGTGATGCGATTACTTTGAGAGTTAGATTACACTCATTAGTTATTAGTGGGTATTCTAAGTTCTTTAAATGTGATAAATATATTACTAAAGAAGAATATGTACAAAGTTTATTAGAGAAAGATGGTAGAAAGTATCAGTTTGTTAATATAAACTTAGATGATGTAGATGATGACTTTGCTAAAGCTTTAACTAAGATTTATTCTAATATTTTATTTAAGTTTACTAAAGATTTAACTCAAAGAGCGACTATTCCTATACATATATTAGTAGAGGAAGCTCATCGTTATATTCAAAATGATGATGATAGATATTTATATGGATATAATATCTTTAATAGAATTGCTAAAGAAGGTAGAAAGTATGGATTGTTATTAGGGCTTATTTCACAGAGACCTGTTGAATTATCTGATACTGTTATATCTCAGTGTTCTAACTTTATGATATTTAAGATGAATCATCCTGTAGATGTAGAATATATAAGAAAAATGATTCCTAATATTAGTGATGAAATAGTAGAGAAGCAGAAGACGTTGCAGTCTGGTACTTGTTTAGGATTTGGTAGAGCATTTAGAATTCCTTTGATAGTTAAAATGAAAATGCCTGATCCAGAACCTAGTAGTGGTAACTGTGATGTTGTTAAAACATGGAAGCAAGCTGTTGTTCAACCTGGTATTATTAATCCGGTTATTAATGCTCAACCAGTAAACTCAGTTATTAATAATGTAAATAGTGTTTCGGCAGGTACTGGGGCAGTAGATAGTAGTATTAATACGGTTATAGATGAAGTTGCTGCTTCTGAAGATATTACTAATATATTACAAAGGTATAATGATAGTGGTCAAACTATTAATTTAGTAGATATTCCTGTTGTTAATGAAGAAAACAATTAAATATTATAGTTAAAAACCTTATTTGCTTGATAGATAAGGTTTTTTCTTATATAATAGATTATGGTGATATAAATGTTTGAAAGTTTAGGAGATCGCTTACAGAATGCGATTCATAAGATAAAAGGTTATGGTAAAATAACAGAAGATAATATTGGAGAAATGCTTAGAGAAATTAGATTGGCATTATTAGAAGCGGATGTTAACTATAAAGTAGTTAAAGAGTTTACTAATAAGGTTAAAGAAAAATCTTTAGGTGAGGATGTACAAAAGAGTATTAAACCTGGTGATTTGTTTGTTAAGATTGTTAAAGATGAACTTACTGAATTATTAGGAGGAGAGAGTTCTCCTTTAAATACTAAGGGTAATCCTGCGATATTGATGTTAGTTGGTTTACAGGGTAGTGGTAAAACTACAGCGATTGGGAAGTTATCTAATTTACTTCGTAAGAAACATGCTAAGAAGCCTTTGATGGTTGCGTGTGATATTTATCGTCCTGCAGCAATTGATCAGTTAAAACAACTGGGTAAGCAGCTTAATATTGAAGTATATGATGAGGGTACTAATAATCCAGTAGAAACTTCTAAGAATGCTATTAAGTATGCTAAGGATAATGGATATGATTATGTTTTAATTGATACAGCGGGTAGATTACATGTTGATGATACTTTAATGGATGAAATTAAAAATATAGAAGAGGAAGTTAAACCTCAAGAAGTATTATTAGTTATTGATTCAATGATGGGTCAAGATGCTATTAATGTTATTAATGGGTTTAATGATGTAATGGATTTAACGGGAGTTATTCTTACTAAGTTAGATGGTGATACTAGAGGTGGTGTAGCACTTTCTGTTCGTCATTTAACTAATGTTCCAATTAAATTTATTGGGGTTAGTGAGAAATTAGATGGTATTGAATCATTTGATCCTGAGAGAATGTCTGGTCGTATATTAGGAATGGGTGATATTGTTTCTTTAGTAGAAAAAGCTCAAGAATCAATTGATCAAAAAGAAGCAGAGAAAACGGCTAAGCGTTTACAAAAAGGGAAATTCGATTTGGAAGATTTCTTATCTGCAATGAGACAGGTTCGTAAACTTGGACCACTGGAAAATATTATTAAGATGTTACCTGGAGCTGCTAAGATGGGTCTTAACAAAGTACAAATTGATCCTAAACAAATGGCTCATATAGAAGCCATTGTCTTATCAATGACTGTTGAAGAAAGACGTAGTCCTGATATTATTAAAGCAACTCGTAAACAAAGAATTGCTAAAGGTGCTGGTTTACAAGTGCAAGATGTTAATCAATTACTAACTCGTTTTGAAGAAATGAAAAAGATGATGAAGCAATTTGGTGGGAAGATGCCTTTTTAGGTATCTTTCTTTTTTATGGGCGAATACATATTCCTCTTTTAGAGATATTCATACTATAGATTAGAGGAGGTAGTTTATGTTTTATAATAATGCTCGTCAAAACGAGATGAGTGCGACTTTTAGTGGTGATAATAATATTATTGACAACGATATGAATATCGATGTTAATATGATGATGCAAGCAGATATGCCTGCTATGCCAATGCCTATGCCAGGTACTATGCAACAACCTGTTTATGAACCTATGCAAGAAAAACTTGTTCATAAGACTATCATGCACGAAGTTCCGCATGTATGTCCTATCAAAACGCGTATAGTTAATCATCATGTTTATAAACATACTTATAGACCTGAGTATAGTTGTTGTGAAGAAAACATGGTTGAAAATATTCAATGCGGTTCTTGTTGTCAATACAAATAATGTCAACTAACCTTTTTGGTTAGTTTTTCTTTTTGTCAATTTTTGTCTAATTTTACACTATCGCTTGCGTTAATGTAAAATATCTTTTATTCTTAATATAGGGAGTGTGATACAATGATTTATCCGTCTATTGATAAATTACTTAACATAGTAGATTCTAAATATGAATTAGTTCATATTGCTGCTAGAAGAAGTAAAGATATGACGAAAACAGATTTTTATCAAATGCCTATTAACAAATACCAAAGTGATAAAAACATTGGTAAGGCGCTAGAAGAAGTAGTTGAAGGATGTATAACTGTTAAAGAAAAAGAATAAAATTCTTTTTTTTTAGTGCTATAATATATATAGGAGGCTGTATGATTAGAATATTAAAATTTAAAAAAATGAAAAATAACCAATATAAATTGTCATTAGATAATAATATGGATTTATTATTATATGAAGAAGTTATTTTAAAAGAAGAATTGTTATTATCTAAAGTAATAAAAGATTTAGATAAATTATTAGAAATTAATCAAAAGTATGATGTTTATTATACAGCATTAAAATATCTTGCTAAGCGTAATAAAACAAGTAAAGAATTATCTGATTATTTAAAGAAGTTAGAGTATCCAACTGATTTAATTGATTCTACTATTAAATTATTAGTTGAGCAGTCATACTTAAATGATTCTTTATATGTAGAAGCTTATATTAATCAAAAGATTGCAATTAGCTCTAGTGGTCCTTCTAAAATAAGAGATGAACTTTTAAAGAAGGGTGTTAGTGAAGATGTTATAAGCGATAAACTTTCTGTTTTTACTTATGTATTACAATTAGAAAAGGTTAATCATATTATAGAGAAACTTATTAAAACAAATAGAAGTAAAAGTTCTTTTCAACTTAAGAATAAAATAATTAATTATTTAGTTCAACAAGGTTATAGTGTTGATCTAATTAAAAGTGAGATTTCTAATTATTCTTTTAGTGATGAGAAAGATTTGGTTTTAAAGGAATATAATAAAATTAAAAAACGTTTATCTCGTAAGTATAGTGATAAAGAATTAGAGTTTAAAATTAAACAGCAGTTATATAAAAAAGGTTTTAAATTAAATGATTATGATGAAATATAAATTTCCAAATAAAAAAGACTACATTGTTGTAGTCTTTTTACTTAAGCATTTTCTCTAACTGTGTCTAATAATTCTTCCATGTATTCATCATATTGTTCTTTTAAGTTAGAATCTTCAAAACTCATACCGAATTCAGTTCTGATAGTCATTAAAGTAGTATATTGTAATTCTACATCGTTCATGATTTTTTCATCCATAATTGTTGTAATAATATCTTCTTTAATTTCATCTAATTCTACTTTTTCTTTTTCATCTGTTTTTAAGATAATATGATAACCATATGTAGTTTTAACAGGTTCAGTTGAATACTTATCTGTTTCTAATTTAGTTGCTTCTTCAACGAATAAATCATCAAAGTCACCATTTTTGTTAATGAATCCTACATATCCACCATTTTCTTTAGTTCCTTCATCTTCTGAAAGTTCTTTGGCGATATCTTCAAAGCTTTCACCATTGTTTAATCTTTCGATAATAGCTTTAGCTTCATTTAATGCGTCTTCTTCTGCAGTAGTGATTTCATCTTCAGTCATTCCATCTACTGTATTTGGTTTGATTAAGATATGACTTACTTCGATATCTCCAATTACTTCATTATTATAGTAATCGTTTATTTCTCCATCAGTAATAGCACTTTTAATATGATCTTCAATTGCAATTCCACGTCTGTGGTCAAGCATTAAGATTTCTCTTAACTCTTCTTCATTTGATACCCCATAGTATTGTTGTATCATTGAATTAAATTGTAATACATCATTTCCAACTTGTGCTTTTAGTTCGATAATTTGACTATCGATTGTTTCTTCTTGTTCTTCAGTAACAGGATAGTGTTCATCTAATATATTTTTATCAATCATATCGATTAAAACACCAATAGCATTTGTTTTAGTTAATTCTGTATATAACTCATCTGCTGATATTCCGCTTTCTTCTCCGAATGTTACAACGGCTTCTTGTCCGTTTTCTAATTTTGCTATTTCTCCACATCCAGTAACAGTTAATAACATTACTGACATTGCAGAAAGTACTAGTATTTTCTTTTTCATTTATATCCTCCTTTAAATACGTACTTATATCATAACAATAAAGGCTGAAGATTGCAATATTTATAGACAATAAACCACAAAAAGTATATAATATTTTTAGGAGGTAAGACTATGTTTTATTTTAATGTTGTAATTATGTATAAAAATAATAGTCATACCTGTTCTTAAGTTATCTATAACTTTAATAGCAGGTGTGATGTTTTAATTGTGCCTGCATCCAACCATATGGATGTTTTCCATATGGTTTTTATATTAGAGGAGGAAATATGATAGATATTAGTATAAACAAAGGTGTTAAGTCATTTGGTTTTGGAAATATATTAAATAATGTCTCTTTAGATATTATGAATAAAGAAAGAATAGCTATTATAGGAGATAATGGAAGTGGAAAAAGCACTTTATTAAAACTTATAGTGGGATTAGAACAATTCACTTCAGGTACCTTATCTTTGCGTAGTAAAATTACATTAGGTTATTTAGAGCAATTAGAAGATAAAAAATATAGTAGTATTACAGTTAGAGATATTTTATATGAAAGTGTTAGTGATATTACGAAGATGGAATCTAAATTAAGAAGTTTGGAAGAAAAGATGGCTAATTGTAGTGGTAATGACTTAGATGATTTACTTAGACGATATGGTAATTTACAAGAAGCTTTTATTACTGTAGGTGGCTATGAAGTTTCTGAAAAGGTTGGTCGTATTATAACTGGTTTTAAATTAGAAGGGTTACTTAGTTCTTTATTTGGTACTTTGAGTGGTGGTGAGAAAAGAATAGTTAGTCTTGCTAAAATTATGGTTAATAATCCTGATGTTTTATTGTTAGATGAACCTACTAATCACTTAGATATTGAAACATTAGATTGGTTAGAAAAATATTTAAGAAACTATGATGGAACTGTTATTATTGTTTCACATGACCGTTTCTTTTTAGATCAGGTTGTTAATAAAACAATTTTAATCGAAAGAGGCGAGTTAGAAATATTTCATGGTAATTATAGTTATTATGTAGAAGAAAAAGAAAAGAAAGTCTTAATAGAATTTGAAAAATATAAAAATCAACAGAAACAAATAGAGGCAATGAGGGCATCTATTAAGAAATTGCGTGAATATGGTAGGTTAGCTTCTCCTATGGGAGGTGAACAGTTTTTTAGACGTGCTGCTAGTATTGAAAAGCGTTTAGAGAAAATAGAAATGTTGAATAAACCTTTAACTAAAAAAGATTTGCCATTATCTTTTGAAATGGAAAATAGGTCTAGTAGGGATGTTGTTATGATTGATAAATTAGATATGTTTATTGGAGATAGAAATTTGTTAAGAAAAGCATCGATGCAAATTAAATATAAAGACTGTATTTGTTTATTTGGTAATAATGGTTGTGGAAAGAGTACTTTAATTAAGGAAATACTAAATAATAATAATTCTAATATTACAGTGGGTAATAGAGTTAAAATAGGTTATATACCTCAAGAAGTAGAATTTATTGATTCTGAAATGAGTGTTTTTAGTTATGCTAGATCTTTCTTTATAGGAGAAGATTCTCATTTACGTGCTGCTTTAGTTAAGTTTTTATTTTATAATGAGGATATTTTTAAGAAGTTAAAAGTACTTTCTGGTGGAGAAAAGATTCGTTTAAAACTATTTGAATTAATATGTAAGAAGGCTAATTTTTTAATCTTTGATGAACCTACTAATCATATAGATATTAATACTAAGGAAATGTTAGAAGATGCTTTAAAAGATTTTGAGGGAACTGTTTTATTTGTGTCTCATGATAGATATTTTATTAATAAGATTGCTAATAAAATATATTTAATAGAGAATAATCAACTTAATCTTTTTTTAGGTAATTATGACGAGTACAAAGAAAAGTTTAAATAACATATCACCAAAATGATAGTTAAGCCATACAATAAGATGAATACCAGAAAAAAGGAGGTAATCACTATGTGTAACAATGTTTCACCTGCTGCAGTAGTTTTAGTTTTATTCATTTTATTAGTTATCATAATCGGTGCTTACGTATAATCATTAAGGGGGTGTAAATATGTCTTGTCCTAACACAACTTCTTCTAATGGTAATTGTGGGTTTGTTGTAATCGTTGTATTATATATTTTAATCGCAATTATCTTAGGAGCTAAAAATTCTTGCTAAGAGTGTAATGCTCTTTTTTAACAAAAAACAACTACTCGGTTAGTTGTTTTTGTATGTCTTTTAAATTTTTAATTATTTCTTTATTAAAAGTATGTTCATGTTTATCGTTAAAATATCTTGGTGTTAGGTGAATATGAAAATGTTTTATCTCTTGTCCATATTCATTGTTTTGAGCAATTGTTAATCCTTCAAAATTAAGTTTGTTTTTCCATGTTTCATATTTATCTTTTATTATTTTATAAATATAAGTTATTTCTTCTAATGGCATATCAGTAATATTTTCATAATGATCTTTTGGTATTATTAACATGTCTCCATTAGTAGAAGGTTTAATATCTAAGAATATAATTACCTTACTATCTTCATATATTATTTCACTTGGTATTTCTTTATTAATTATTTTACAAAATAGACAATCCATTTTAAACTCCTTTTTCAACAATTATATTATAATCATTTAATGCTATTTTATGATCTGAGATAATGATAGGAAGAATAGTAATTAAGTCTTCTCTTGTAATAAACTCTTTTGTTATATTTGATAATTTATATGTTTCTTCAACAGTAGTTATTTTTAAAGAGTATTCAGTTATATTATAAAGATTATTATGGTTTAAAAGTTCTAATAAATCTTTCGCAATTATTTCTGCTTCAAATGTTTGATGAACTATTTCTTTATTTAAAGTATATATTGGTAGAAGATTAATCTCTTTATCGTTAATTAAATCTTCTTTAGTGTTATCACTCATTTGATCTAACTCTAGATTAATAGTAATATATTCTTCTTTGTTATATTTATTAATATCTTTTTCAATACTCTCTATTAAACTTAATCCTTTGTAGTATTCTTCTTCATAGTTTTCAGATATTGTTCCATCTTCATTATAAGTTATTATAAATGTTAAATTTTCATTTATATTATTAGTAATAGTTCTAGAGTAACTCTTATCTTCAATATTGAAATTTGTTTCTTCGATCATTGCTTCTTTTTCAATATTATTAAAATTTTCTTCTATATAAGTATCTAGTTTTTTATTAATGTTGTTAAGTGCAAAGATGTTTCCTTTTTCAGAAAAGATTAATAATCCTAAAGATACTATTGCTATTAAGAATACTAAAGACATACCAATCATTAAATTATTTTTTTTCATTTTATCACCATTTATATTGTACCTATTATTAACAAAAAAAACAACCTTATTAGGTTGTTTAGTGAATACAGCGAATATTCATTTTAATTATGTAACTTAAATTCTTTTTTTATTCACTTTAGTTGGAAGATAAGGTTTATTATATTCTTCTAGTTTATCTAAAGTGTTATTTCTGTTTAAAGTTGTATTTGCCATATAACTTTCTGTTAATGTTGCTTCTGATAGAGTAGTGATAAATAAATTAGATTCGTCTAATATTTTATATTCTAGTGTAATAATGTCTTTTCCTAGTACTTCACCTTTGTTGTTGACAGTTAGTTGGTACTGCTCAATTGATTCTAGAGATGTGTCACTTGTAATTTTTTCTTCAGTTAAGCTTTTAATACTTTCTAAAGTCTTTTGTAATTTTCTTTTCATAATTGGGATAGCCATTTTATAGTTACTTTGAGTATTAGCAATATGCTTGCTATCAACTTTGTATAATAATGAACCCATTTCTTTATCAATATCTTTATTATTATGGTCATAGTATAAAGCGGTAGCACTCATTAAGGCTTCTTTATAGGGAGTACCATTACTTTGAATTCTTCTTGCTAGTATTTCAATCATTGATGGAGCATATAAATAATTGTCTTTGGCAAAACGATCAAATTTAGTTGCTCTTTCTTTAGAGGAAGATGTTATTTCTTCTTCAGTTGCAATGACTTTTATAATACTATCTCTTTCAAAATCGTCTTCTAGATGTTCTAAGTAAGTAGAGATACTTATTTTAAATTCTCCTTCTAGTTGGTCTTTTAATGTTGTGATTGGATAATAATTGTTTTCTTTAATTTTACTCATAAATTCTCCTAATGTTTTTTAGTATAACTCTGTTAGTTTTGTTTGTCAACTTTACTTTTATCTAAAAATATGTTAAAATAGGCGGCAATATGAAGAGATTGTATTTAATTTGTGATAAAATAGATTTATTAGTTAAAATATAATGTTTTGATTTTTAAAAGAAGAATAAAATAATAAGAATGATGGGGTGATAAAATGAATAGAGAAGATTTTCCTATAATAGATGATAAATTAATTTATTTAGATAATGGAGCGACTACTTTAAAACCTAAAGTTGTTGTGGAAGAAATTAATGATTATTATTTGAAACATAGTGTTAATATTCATCGTGGTGATTATGATCTTGCTAAGAAGGTTGATGATTTATATGATGATGCTAGGAAGACTGTTAAAGAATTTATTGGTGCTCATCGTAGTGAAGAGATTATATTTACTAAGGGTACTACCAATAGTTTAAATATGGTTGTTTTTGGTTATATGAAGAAACATTTAAAAAGTGGTGATGAGGTTTTAATTACTAAAGCAGAACATGCTTCTAATATACTTCCTTGGTTAGAACTAGTTAAATCTAATAATATTGTTCTTAAATATATGGATCTTGATGAAGAATATTGTTTATTAACAGAGAGTGTGGAAAAAAGTATTTCTTCTAGAACTAAGGTTATTTCAATTGCGGCTTTGACTAATGTAATTGGGGATGTTAGAGATATAGAAGCGATTGGAAAAATATGTAGAGATAATAATATTTTATTTGTAGTAGATGGGGCACAGAGTGTTCCACATATGAAGACTGATGTAGTCAGAGATAATATTGATTTCTTAGCTTTTTCTTCACATAAGATGTTAGGACCTACTGGTGTTGGTGTTTTATATGGAAGATATGAGCTTTTATATGAAATGGATCCAATTGAATTTGGAGGAGGAATGAGTGCGTTTTTTGAAGCTGATGGGAGTAATGAATTTAGAGATATTCCTAATTGTTTTGAAGCGGGAACACCTCCGATTGCACAAGTACTAGGGTTAAAAAAAGCAATTGATTATTTAAATGATATTGGTATGGATAAAGTATATGAACATGAATTAGAACTTAAGAGATATTTTATTGACCAGACTAAGGATATAGACAATTTAGTTATATATAATAAAAATACTAAGTCTGGTATAATTACATTTAACATTAAGGATGTTTTTAGTCAGGATAGTGCGATATTCTTAAATCATTTTGGGATATGTGTAAGAGCAGGTAATCATTGTGCGAAAATATTAAAAGATGAAATTAATACGCGTAATACTTGTAGATTGAGTTTTTATTTATATAATACAAAAGAAGAAGTAGATAAAGTAGTAGGAGTATTAAAAAGAAGTAGAGATATATTTAATATTATCTTGTAGGAGTTTTATGAATAAAGAAGAGAAGAGAAATATAATAATTGATAACTATAATAATCCTTATAATAGAGGACTTAGTGGTGATAGTAAGTACAAGAAGTCTAATACTTTTATTTCTTCTTGTATTGATAATATTGATTTAGAAATTCTTATTGAAGAAGATATTATTTTAGATATTAGATTTGATGGTGAAGCTTGTGCGATTGCTACTTCTGCTACTTCTATTATGATTAAGACATTAATTGGTAAGAGTGTATTAGAAGTTAGAAATATTATTGATAATTATGAGAAGATGATTAATAATTTAGAGTGTGATAAGAGTTTATTAGGAGAATTAGTAGTGTATGATGATATATATTTACAACCTAATAGAAAGAAATGTGCTTTATTAGCAATGGAAGCATTAAAAAAAGTTTTATAACTTATAAAGTTGTATTTAGATAAGTGTAATATTAAAGAAAAGTTTATTTTGTATGAGACTTTTCTTTTTTTTAGTTACTATCTTGTTCTTATTTTAATATTATAGTCATTTGTGTTATTACTTTTATCCCTGTATGATGTCTTCGAAAGGAGGGTTTTATGCTTAATCAGGTTGTTTTAGTAGGACGTTTAGTAAAAGATCCAGAAATTAAAGAGTTTGAAAGTGGTAAGAAAGGTTCTAGTATTAGAATTGCTATTCCTAGAAGTTTTAAAAATATGGAAGGGAAATATGATACTGATTTTATTGACTGTGTTTTGTGGGAACAGATAGCGACTAATACAAAAGAATATTGTAAGAAAGGAGATATACTTGGTATTAAAGGAAGATTGCAATCAAGAGTTATAGAAAAAGATAAAGATAAGAAGTATATAATGGAAGTGATTGTAGAGAAAGTTACTTTTTTATCTAATAAGAAAGAAGTGGAAGAGTAATATTTATTAACTTATGCTCAGGATGAGTATAAGTTTTTTTGGAAAAAATTGGTTGTTATATTAATATATAATTATTTAAACTATTGGTTTAATATGTTATAATGTAGAAGAAATGGAGATGATTATATGGAATGTGTTGAAGACATTGCTAAATATATTTTATCTTTAGATACTACTAATGAGGTGTTTTTAAATAATTTAATTGTATTAAATAATAGAAAATGCTATGAAGGTAATGTTAGGCTGAATAAATATTTGCATATTATGCAAATGACTTATATGGCAATGTATGAAGAAAAATTATTTGATGAAGTTATGTATGCTTTTGATAATGGTGTTGTTGTGGAAACTATTATGGACAATTATATGTTATTAAAGCGAACTAAAGATTCTTATGAAGTAGAGTCTGGTAGTATAAAAGATTTTGTTACTAAATTATATAATGTTTTAGAAAATGCACCTTTGAATGATTTGATAGAAATTTCTCATCAAGACAGTGAATGGAAAAAGAAACATGGATATTTTAGTAAAGATAAACAAATTATCAATGTAGATAAGCAACTGAATGAATATAAGAATTTGTGTGGAGATTTTATTTACTTATTGAACAAATAATTGAAGTAGCACAGATAGATTCTACTTATGGTAAACCAATATGGAAAGCGTT
>CAYJHI010000001.1:46268-49266 GCA_964370085.1 uncultured Muribaculaceae bacterium
TAATTGAAGTAGCACAGATAGATTCTACTTATGGTAAACCAATATGGAAAGCGTTATTACCTTCTAATGTACTTATTAAAGTTGATAATCCAGTAGAAGTTGTTCTTGATAAGGAAAGTTATGTTCAGTTGGATAATAAATTTCAGATTGAATTGTTTCCAGAATTAGTGCAAGTAAGAAGACAAAATTCTAAATTGAGTGATGCTAAATTAGATAATATTATTGATAAATATTATAGGTATCATAAAGAAAATGGTATTGATGATGAAAAGAATGTATATATGGATAAAATAGAAATATTAAAATTGAATAGTAATATTAGTGTATTAAAAACAATGGTTTAATAATTAGTAAAACTTATACTCAGGATGAGTGTAAGTTTTTATTGTTATATAAATATATTCTTTATATAATATAGAGGAGGAGAGTTTATGGAAAATAATAATACAGTTTATTCAAAGATGTTTTTATGGTTATTTATTGGTTTATTAATTAGTTTTGTAACGGGTTTTGTTATAAGTAATGATGTTGGTATGACAGAAATGGTTGTTACTGTTGGGTTAATACCAATTGTTATTATACAATTAGGAGTTGCATTAGTTTTATCGTTATTGTTAAATAAGTTGCATCCAGTAGTTATGAAGGTTTTATACTTGGTATATTCTTTTGTAACGGGATTAACTTTTTCAACAGTGTTTCTTATGTATGAATTAGATTCAATTATATCTATATTTCTTATGACTTCTGTTATATTTGGAGTTATGGCTTTATATGGATTTATTACAAAGAGAGATTTAACTAAAGTAGGTAGATTTTTATTTGTAGCACTTTTGGGTATGATAATAGCATCTTTACTTAATGTGTTTATATTTAAGAGTCCGATGGGAGATATGATTCTTAATTGGATTGGTGTAGGTGTTTTCACTTTATTTATAGCATATGATGTACATAAAGTTAAGCATTTAGTTAGTGCTTTAGATGTAGAGAAGGCTTCTATATATGGAGCGTTTCAATTATATTTAGATTTTATTAACTTATTTATAAGATTATTAAGATTATTAGGAAAAGCAAGAGATTAATTGCTTTTTTTATTTATTCTTAGTTTATTATTAGTTAACTTTGACCACAATAGTAAAGTAATTTTTTATAATTAACTTATGATTGAGGTGGTCTAATGTTATTAGCTAAGAGAATAAAAGAATTAAGAAGTAAATATGGATATACACAGGAAGAGTTGGGAAAGTTAATAAATGTTACTAAGGTAAGTGTTTGTTGTTATGAGAAAGGTGTTAGGACACCTACATTAGATACTTTAAATGATATATGTAGAGTTTTTGATGTTGATTTTAATTATTTGTTTGGACAAGATAAGTTTTTAGTAGCAGAGAATAGTGAAGAAAGTTTATATGTTTCAAAAGAAGAAATAGTTTTTCTTAAAGAGATAAGAAACAACAATAATCTTTATAAAAAAATAATAGAAGACCCTAAAAGAACAGTAGAACTAATTGAACATAAAATGAAATAATGTTCTTTTTTTGTATAAAAGTTTATATTTAATATCTTAATAGAATAGAGGTGAGTGGTCCTAAAACTTGACAAAATGGGACTTTTATGGTAGAATATATACTCATCACTAGAAAAAAGAGGTGTTAGACATGTTTTATAGTGAAGAGCAGGCGATTAATGCTTGTACTGAAATACCCTCCCGAATCTTTGATTTGATTAGGGAAGATCATTTAGAATTAGTAGATAAGATTTTAAGTAAGAAAATAGTACCTATTAATACTACTAATGAAAAAGGTAATACAGTCTTAATGGTATTACTTAAGAAAAAAGAATATGAATTGGTGTTAAAACACATGAAGAATAAAGAGTGGGATATAAATCATCAGAATGATAATGGTGATACGTTCGCACACATACTTGCTACAACAGATTATATACATGCGATGAATATTATTAAGGGAATAATGAAAAACAAGAAGTTTATTCCTAACATTAAGAATAATAAGGGGGAGACTATTCTTGATAGATCTATTGAAAATAGTTACATTTATACGACCGTTAAAATCCTTGAAGATGAAAGATTTAATAACATTGATATAGTATCGTTTAAACATTTATACGATACGTATATTAATAGTAATAAGTACGGTAAGTATACAAAGTTAACGAATTTAGAGATGATAGTGGATAATTTAGAAGATAAGTTATTGTTACCAAGAGTTAAAGAGTTGATTGATATGATTCTTAAGAACTTTGAAGTAATTAAAAATGAGATATTAAATAATGGTATTTCATATTTAGATAATATTGTTTCTAATACATTGAATGAAAGTAGAGCGTAAGTTCTATTTTTTTTGTTGTAATTTGTTAAATATAGGTATATATTATTGGTAGGAGGAGAAGTTATGGAAAAGATTAAGAAAAACAAAGCATTATTTATTATATTAGGGAGTGTATTATTATTAGTTATTATATTAGTAGTATTGATTATGGTATTAGGTATGTCATCTAATAGTATAGTTGGAGAATGGGTTAATAAAGATGAGTCTTCAGTAAGATTAGTAGTTGATAGTAATACAATGACAATGATTGAAGATGATGAGAGAGATAGTATTGATTATATAATTAAAGAGGAGAAGAGTTTAGGAAGTTCTGAGTTAGCTCTTAATGCTAAGGCGGTTATAGTGGAAGCTGAGATTGAGGGAGAAGATGTTTATCTTTTAATGGCAACTTTTACTAATAAATATGGTAAAGTTAATGCAGTTATTGATAATTGTAATTTAGAAAGTTGTAGAGAAGTTGATTTAGAATTATTAGATGAAGTTATAAGTGAACAGAGTGAATTTGTTTACGAAAAGCAATAGAGATTTTTCTCTATTTTTTTGTTTGTAAAAAGAGTAAAAGGTGATATAATGAGAGTATAAAGTAGGGTGAGTTTATGAAACTTAGATTAAAGAAGAAGTTAGAGAAACAAGGTAAGTTACCTGTAACT
>CAYJHI010000002.1:0-46609 GCA_964370085.1 uncultured Muribaculaceae bacterium
AAGCGGGAGTTGAACCTCAAACTGAAACAGTTTGGAGACAAGCTTCTGAATTTAAGGTACCTAGAATTATCTGTTGTAATAAAATGGGTAAAATGGGAGCTGACTTTGCTTATAGTTTAACAACTATTAAGGATCGTTTAGGAGTTAATGCTAAGCCTATTCAATGGCCTATTGGTTCAGCTGATGAATTCAATGGAATTATTGATTTAGTTGAAATCAAAGCTTACCAATATGATGGTAATAAAGATGAAACTGCTAAGGAAATTGAAATTCCTGCAGAATTGGCGTCTTTAGTTGAAGAAAAGCGTGCTGAATTAATTGATGCAGTTGCTGAATATGATGATGAAGTAATGGAAAAATATTTAGAAGGAGAAGAAGTTACTATTGATATGCTTAAAAAGTGTATTAGAAATGGTGTTCTTGCTGCTGAATTTTTCCCTGTTGCTTGTTCAGATGCGCTAGGTAACATGGGTGTTAAGTTATTACTTGATGCTGTTATGGAATATTTACCTAGTCCATTAGATATTCCATCTATTAAAGGTCATTCTATGGATGGTGAAGATGACGAAAGACATCCATCTGATGATGAACCATTCAGTGCATTAGCATTTAAAGTTATGACAGATCCATTTGTTGGACGTTTAACTTTCTTCAGAGTTTACTCTGGTAAGTTATCTAGTGGTAGTTATGTACTTAACTCTACTAAGAATACTAAAGAAAGAATTGGACGTATCTTACAAATGCATGCTAACAACAGAACTGAAATATCTGAAGTATTTACTGGTGATATTGCTGCTGCTGTTGGTTTAAAAAATACAACTACTGGGGATACACTTTGTGATGAAAAGAAATCAATTATTCTTGAAAGTCTAATCGTGCCAGAACCAGTTATTCAATTGGCGGTTGAACCTAAATCTAAGGGTGATCAAGATAAAATGGGATTAGCTTTACAAAAACTTGCTGAAGAAGATCCTACATTTAAAGTTCATACAGATCATGAAACTGGTCAAACAGTTATTGCTGGTATGGGTGAGTTACACTTAGATGTATTAGTTGATCGTATGAAAAGAGAATTTAGCGTTGAAGCTAACGTTGGAGCTCCTCAAGTTTCATACCGTGAAACTATTAAAGGTACTGCTGAATGTGAAGGTAAATACGTAAAACAATCTGGAGGACGTGGACAATATGGTCATGTTTGGATCAAGTTTGAACCAAATCCAGATAAAGGGTACGAGTTTATAGATCAAGTTGTAGGTGGAGTTGTTCCTCGTGAATACATTCCAGTTGTTGATAAAGGTTTACAAGAAGCCTTAACAACAGGGGTACTTGCTGGTTATCCTATGATTGATGTTAAAGCAACATTATATGATGGTTCATACCATGATGTTGACTCTAACGAAATGGCGTTTAAGATCGCAGCTAGTTTTGCATTAAAAGAAGCTAAGAATAAATGTCAACCAGTTATTTTAGAACCAATTATGAAAGTTTCAGTTACAACACCTGATGAATATTTTGGTAATGTAATGGGTGACTTAACATCTCGTCGTGGTAGACCACTAGGACAAGATTCAATTGGTAATGCTATCAAACTAAGTGCGATGGTACCACTTTCTGAAATGTTTGGATATGCTACTAACTTACGTTCAAATACACAAGGTAGAGCTACATTCATTATGGAATTTGATCACTATGAAGAAGTACCTAAAGGTATTGCTGAAGAGATCATTAAAAAGAGTGGAAATTAATTAAATTAATAGCGAAGAGTTTTAAACTCTTCGGTATTATAGATTATTTATCAATTAAATGATAAATAGAAGAAAACAGTTGAAAAAATTTCAATTGTTAGGTAAAATATAATAGAGAAAAAAGAAAAGGAGAAATAAAAATGGCAAAAGAAAAATTTAACCGTTCAAAACCACATGTTAACATTGGTACAATCGGTCACGTTGACCACGGTAAAACTACTTTAACTGCTGCTATCACTAAAGTATTATCAGATTATAACTCTGCTTATGCAAGTTTTACTGATTATGCTAATATCGATAAAGCACCAGAAGAAAGAGAACGTGGTATTACAATTAATACATCTCACGTTGAGTATCAAACAGATGCGCGTCACTATGCACACGTAGACTGTCCAGGACATGCTGACTATGTTAAAAACATGATCACAGGTGCTGCTCAAATGGATGGAGCTATTCTAGTTATCGCTGGTACTGATGGACCAATGGCACAAACTAGAGAACACATCTTACTTGCTCGTCAAGTTGGTGTACCTAAAATGGTAGTTTTCATCAACAAAGAAGATATGGTTGATGATGCTGAGTTATTAGACTTAGTTGAAATGGAAGTTCGTGATTTATTAACAGAATACGGATTTGATGGAGATAACACTCCAGTTATTCGTGGATCTGCATTAAAAGCTCTTGAAGGAGAACAAAAATATGTAGATGCTGTTTTAGAATTAATGAAACAAGTTGATGAATGGATTCCAACTCCAGAACGTGATAATTCAAAACCATTCTTAATGAGTATTGAAGATGTATTCACTATTACTGGACGTGGAACAGTTGTTACTGGACGTGTTGAACGTGGACAATTAAATCTTAATGATGAAGTTGAAATCGTTGGATTAAAAGATACAACTAAAACAGTTGTTACTGGAATCGAAATGTTCAGAAAACAATTAGACTTTGCTGAAGCTGGAGATAATGCTGGAGTATTATTACGTGGTATTTCTCGTGATGACGTTGAACGTGGACAAGTTCTTGTTAAACCAGGAAGTGTTACACCTCATACTAAATTCAAAGCTGAAGTATATGTACTAAGCAAAGAAGAAGGTGGAAGACATACTCCATTCTTCGCAAACTACCGTCCTCAATTCTATTTCAGAACTACAGACGTAACTGGAGTTATCGAGTTACCAGCTGGTACTGAAATGGTAATGCCAGGAGATAACATTTCAATTGATGTTGAGTTAATTCACCCAATTGCAATTGAACAAGGAACTAAATTCTCTATCCGTGAAGGTGGAAGAACTGTTGGTGCCGGTGTTGTTTCTGAAGTTACTAAATAATTGAAGAAAAATACTAATTAAAGACCTTTTGGTCTTTTTTTGTTTTATAGTAAATAAATTGATTATACTATTAATAACTGTTATAATATTTATATTAATAGGAGAGTATATGTATAGATTTGTTGAAAATATTGATTTAGAAATTTATGAAAAATTTGTATATAACCATAATAAAAAGCATTTTATGCAAAGTTGTCATTGGGGTGAAGTGCAAAAATATAAGTCTTTTAAACCATATTATGTTGGTCTTTATAAAGATGACATTTTAGTAGCTGTTTCTTTGCTTTTAGAAAAGAAGATATTAGGTAAATTTGGATATATATACTGTCCTAGGGGATTTATATTAGATTATAGTGATTTAGCTCTTATAAAGGCTTTTACGGACTATATTAAGACATTTACTAAAGAACATAAGAATTTCTTTTTTAGAATTGATCCGGATATTAAATTACAATGTATTGATGAAGATGCTAATGCTATTGAAGGGGACAATAACTTTGAGTTAGTTAATTATCTTAAATCTATAGGGTATAAACATAAAGGTTTTTATAAAGAGTTTTTAGGTAGTCAACCTCGATATACTTATAGATTAAAATTAGATTCTGATATTGATAAAGTGTATAGTGGTTTTCATTCTACGACTAGAAAGATTTTAAATAAGAAGAATCAATTTGAATTAGATATTTATAAAGGTAGTAGCGAAGATGTTAAAGACTTTTATTTAACAATGGAAAATACTGGTGCTGAACGTGGTATTGTACAATCTTCACTCGAGTATTATCAAAATTATTTTGATATATTAAACAAAAATAACATGAGTGATGTGTATATAGTTAAGGCTTCTATTTCTAAACTGAAAGAAGTTTATAAAAAGTTAATAACAATTCATGAGGATAAAAGAGAAAAGATTGTTAAGGAAAATGTATTAGCAGATTTAAATAAAAAGATAGATAAATTAAAGTTAGAACTTGAGGAAATAAATTTAATAGAAGAAGATGAATTAGTTTTATCGTCAATTATGACAGCTAAATATAATGATTATGTTTGGACTATTCATGGTGGTAATAACACTAAACTTAAATTTTTGAATGCTAATTATTTAGTTTATTATCAAATAATTGAAGATGCTGTTAGTGAAGGTAAATCTATGATTGATTTCTTTGGAACTACAGGTAACCCTGTTAAAGAAAATAGTTTATATGGTATCCATCTATTTAAGAAAAGATTAGGTGGAGAATATACAGAATTTATAGGACAATTTGACTTTGTGACTAATAAATTATTATATTTTGCTTATCAACTATATATAAAAATAAAACGATAAATAACGAAAATAAAAAATAGAGGTGATTAATATGAATTATGAACAAATGGAAGCTTATATACCTGAATTTAATATCAATGGTGTTATAGGTGGAGTAACAGAATGGACAAAAGAAAATAGAAACACTGATCCTAATGCTTTTGAATTAGTTAATGTATTCTTGTTTGCAGGTAAATATGCTAGTGAAGGAAGTTTAATTGATGATGAAAGTTTAACTGATTTATGGAACATACGTAGTGAAAGTTTTAAAAATATGGGAATTAGTGAAGACAATTTTGTTTATAAAATAGTTGAAGCTAGTTATGAATCTGCTATTAAAAGTGAATCTTTAGTTAGTGATCCAATTTCACATATTGCACTTAGAAGAACGGCAGGAGTTGGACTTTATTTAATGCAACAAAAAAGAGATACAGGTACTATGAATTATAATAATAGTGCTGAAATGATGGAATTATTAAAGGCGTCTGTCATATTAAAAGATAATCATCCAGATTTGTTTGAAGATGTTTCAGTGAGAGATTTTACTTCTTTAGTAGTTGATTTATGTCCAAAGGATAATTTATCAAACTTTCAAATGAAAGAGATTACTCATTATCAAAGTAAAATAAATGCACCAATAGTTAATGATTCATCTAAAATAATTTAAAATAAAAAAACTACACTAATGTGTAGCTTTTTTTATGCTTTCCAAAGTCCGTGTAAATTACAATATGCATATGTGTTTACTATTTCTTCTTCAGAGAAGAAAGTGACAGTTGGTTGATTAGTAGCATTTAAATATTTAATTTGTGTAGTACTTGCTGTTTCAATAGCGATCCATTCAATTAAATGTTCTTCCGTCATTGGATGTAATGTACTTCCTACTGATATTGTTACTTTATTTCCTTCTTGTATTATTTCAGGAATATGTTTTTCAACAGCAGCATCGGTTGTATTTGCAATTAATTCATGCATATTTTCATTACAACACATTATGGGAACACTACTATCTTTGATTTTTGTGATAATGTTTCCACAATGTTTACAAATATAAAATGTCATAGTTACCTCCTGATTACATTTTAGCACAATTATATGATATAATAACAATATATTTTGAGGTGTTGACATGAGAAAAAAAATAGAAATAATTATGTGTCTTTTGGCAAGTATAATCATCATATTTGTAAGTGTAATGTTTAACGCTGATCTTTTAGATATTGTTATTTCAGTGGCGGGTATTTTTTATGTTTATTATATAGGGCAAAAGAAAGTTGTTGCCTACCTGTTTGGTATAACGAATGTAGTTCTTTTAGGTTTTAATTTGTTTAATAAGGAAATATATTTTAGTGCTTTTTATAATATTTTATATGGGTTACCTATTTTAATATATGGGCTATATTATTGGAAAAAGAAGACGAAAGGTGAAGAAATCAATCAATTATCTTCAAAAAAACGAATTATATTAACACTTTTAATGACTTTACCCTCATTTTTTGGTATAATAGTTGCTCTAATTAACTCTGATTATATTTTAGGTGTCTTAGATATAACTACTACATATATGGGAGTTTTAGGATTATGGTTGTTGGCTAGGAAGTATATTGAGCAGTGGCCCGTTTGGATTGTATGTAATGCAATAAATTTTGTAATGTGGACAGTATTGACGTTTGAGGACACTGTGAATATTAGCGTTGCCGTAATGTGGTTTTTTTATCTAGTTAACTCTGTTTATGGTTATATTGTGTGGAAGGGGAAATAAATATGAATAAAAGTTATATTGTTGATCAAAAAGGTTTTTTGGGAGATTTTTTAGTTAGTGTTGGTTATGCAAAAAAGGATGTTAAGAGATTACTTAGTAATAATAAAATTATTGTTAATGATAAAAAAGTATCGAAATATACTCATGAACTTAAAGGTAAGGAACAAGTTTCTGTTAATCTTACTAAAACTACTTTAGATATTGTTTATGAGGATGAATATATATTAGTAGTAGATAAGCCTGCTAATTTACTTACGGTTGCTACTTCTTCTAGTAATCATACGTTATACCGTCAAGTTAGTGACTATGTTAAACAAAAAAATAAAAATAATAAAGTTTTTATTATTAATCGTTTGGATAGAGATACATCCGGATTAGTTATGTTTTCAAAGATACAAAAGATAAAATATCGTATGCAAGATACTTGGTCTGATGTTGTTAGAAAATATATGGCTGTTGTTGTAGGGAATACGGATGACAGTGGAGTTATTAAAAGTTATCTTAAAGAAGATAAAGGTTTTAATGTTAGAGAAAGTAAGGATGGTAAGTTAGCAATTACTGAATATCGTAAAATTAAAGCTAATAATGAATTTACTTGGTTAGAAATTAATATTAAAACTGGTCGTAAGAATCAAATAAGAGTTCATTTAAAAAGTATTGGTTGTGTTATTAAGGGTGATGTTAAATATGGTGCTAGAAAAGATAGACGTATGTATTTACATGCTTATAAATTAGAATTTAAACATCCTGTTACTAATAAAGTGATAAAAATTAAAACTTTATTACCTCATGGGTTTTAAAAAAGAGACTGAAAAGTCTCTTTTAAATTGCTCTTATATTATTAATTATTGTATTTATGATAGCTATTAATACCAATATATACCAATATTTTGAAATATATTTTATTAAGTTTTCTTGATATTTGTTTTTATTAGTTATTATATCTTTTATGATAGCTATTAGTGAATATATTAAAAATATAAAAATTGGTATTCCTAATATATTGTAATTGAATGATTTTATTAAATTTAATTGTAGTATCGCTTCGAATGATCTTGTTAAACCACATCCAGGACATGCTATTTTTAATATATGATGGAATGGACATGTATATTTTTCTAAGAAAATGATATAGAAAATGACTATTAATATTACTAATAGCCATATTCCTTTTTTTATTATTGGTTTAATTGATTGCCATCCACGTCTTCATTCATACTACCACAAAGGATCATAATACCTTCAATAAATCCCCAAAGTGCACCAAATCCACAAGTGAAAATAGTCACGATAATTTGAGTAACTCCTTTTCCTGAAAATCCTAAGTAAAAGCTATGTATTCCCCATCCTCCTAGAAAAATTCCTAGTAGACCTGCAGTCATTTTACTTCTTCCGTTTGGATTGTTTCCAGGTGCTTTACTACCATTAACAAATTTTCCGCATTTTAAACAAATGTCAGCTCCTTCAGCTAATTTGCTTCCGCAATTTGAACAAAATTTCATTAGTTTCCCCTCCTCAACTAGCGTTATTTTATCATATTATGTTTGTTTTTGCAAGAAAAATAGTTTCTTGTTTTTTTATGTCGGATAATGATATAATTTAGGTATAAGATAGGAGACAAGTATGAGCGATAAATGTCAATGTAATGGGTTAGATAATTTTTTAAAAGAATTGTTTAAAAAATATAGTAGTGATAAAGATAATATGATTCAAATGCTTAATGAAATTCAGGATTATTATGGGTATGTTCCTCTTGATGTGCAAGAAAAATTAGCAGGTCATTTGAATGTTGAACTTGCTGAAGTTTATGGTGTAATAACGTTTTATGCTAGATTTTCGACTAAACCGAAGGGTAAATATAATATATCGGTATGTATGGGTACGGCATGCTATGTTAAAGGTGCTGAGAAAATGTTAGATAGAGTAGTTGAGAAATTGGGAATATCAATAGGTGAAACTTCTGCTGATGGGAATTTTTCAATCGAAGAAACTCGTTGTGTAGGAGCCTGTGGACTTGCTCCTGTTTTTACCGTAAATGGGGAAGTTTATGGAAAAGGGACGGTGCAGAAGGTTGATGAAATTATAGAAGGTTTGAAGAAGGAGGTATAAATGAAGACGATTGAAAGAATAGAGAAAGTTCGTAATGATAAGAGATTAGAACTTGATCTTAGGGTTAATAATGAAGCTGATACTCGTGAAAAACATATTTTAGTATGTCGTGGTACTGGGTGTACTTCTGCTAAATCTGATAAGATGATTGATATTTTTAATAAAGTAATTAAGGATAAAAAACTTGATAATGTTCGTGTTGTTCAAACTGGGTGTTTTGGTTTATGTGCTAAGGGACCTATTGTAATTATTAGACCTGAGAACACTTTTTATGCAAATGTTTCTTTAGAGGATTGTGAGGAAATAATAAGTTCTCATATTATAAATAATGTAAAGGTAGAGAGACTTCTTTGTAAAGATATTGATAATAATATAGTAGAAAAATTAGATGAATTGAGCTTTTATAAAAAGCAAATGCGTATTGCTTTAAAGAATTGTGGTGTTATTGATCCTGAGGATATTGAAGAATATATTGCTTTTGATGGATATAAGGCTTTATATAAAGTTCTTACTAGTATGAGTGCTTTTGATGTTATTAATGAGATGAAAGTTTCTGAGTTGTGTGGACGTGGTGGAGCTGGATTTCCTACTGGTATGAAATGGGAATTTGCATTAAAAGAGAAGAGTGATCAAAAGTATGTAGTTTGTAATGCTGATGAGGGTGATCCTGGGGCTTTTATGGACCGTAGTATATTGGAGGGTGATCCTCATTCTGTACTTGAAGCGATGATGATAGCTGGATTTACAATAGGTGCTAATAAGGGATATATTTATGTTCGTGCTGAGTATCCTATTGCAGTGGATAGATTAAAGATTGCTATTAAACAAGCTTATGAGTATAACTTACTTGGTGAAAATATTTATGGTACTGACTTTTGTTTTGATATAGAAATCCGTTTAGGAGCAGGTGCTTTTGTCTGTGGTGAAGAAACGGCTTTATTAGAGTCAATTGAAGGTAGACGAGGGCAACCTAGATTAAAACCTCCTTTTCCTGCTCAAAAGGGATTATGGGGGATGCCAACAATTATTAATAATGTTGAAACTTTTGCTAATATTGCACAAATTATTTTAAAAGGTGGTAAATGGTATTCATCAATTGGGATAGAAGGATCTCGTGGTACTAAAGTATTTGCTTTAGGTGGCAATGTTGTGAATGTTGGTCTTGTTGAAGTTCCAATGGGTACAACTTTACGTGAAATTGTTTATGATATTGGTGGAGGTATTCCTAATGGGCATGAGTTCAAAGCTGCTCAAACAGGTGGTCCATCTGGAGGTTGTATTCCAAAAGAGCATTTAGATACTCCTATTGGTTATCAATCATTAAAAGAAATTGGTTCAATGATGGGTTCTGGTGGACTTATTGTTATGGATGATAGTAAATGTATGGTTGGTCTGTCTAAGTTTTATTTAGAATTTACAGTGGATGAGAGTTGTGGTAAATGTACACCTTGTCGTATTGGAACTAAAAGAATGCATGAAATACTAGAAAAAATTTGTAATGGAGAAGGAACACTTGATGATATTACTAAATTAGAAGACCTTTCTAATATGATTATTAAAACTAGTGCTTGTGGTTTGGGTCAAACTGCTCCTAATCCAGTTGTTAGTACGCTTCGTTATTTTAGGGATGAGTATGAAGCGCATGTAGTCGATAAGAAATGTCCTGCCAATGAATGTAAGGCACTTGCTAGGATTGAAGTTATTCCTGAAATGTGTAAAGGTTGTGGAATTTGTCAAAGAAGTTGTCCGGTTGATGCAATTATTGGTGAAGCTCGTGAACTTAGAGTGATTGATCAAGATAAGTGTATTAAATGTGGCTCATGTATTGGTAGTTGTCCATTTAAAGCGATAGGAGGTGGAGTTTAATGGTAGAGTTAACGATTGATAATAAGAAGGTTGCTGTTAAGAAAGACTGTACTGTTTTAGAAGCTGCTAGAGAAGCACGTATTGATATTCCAACGTTATGTTATTTAAAAGACATAAATGAAGTTGGAGATTGTCGTATGTGTGTTGTGGAAATAGAAAACAAGAGAGGTATGATTCCATCGTGTGTTCAAAAAGTAGAAGATGGTATGGTTGTTCATACTAATACTGATCAAGTAGTAGAATCAAGACGTATGATGTTAGATCTTATTATTTCTAATCACGATCAAGATTGTTTGACTTGTACTCGTTCTGGTAATTGTGAATTACAAGAACTTGCTAAGAAGTTTAATTTAAAAGATATTAGATTTTCTGGGGAAAAGAATAAATTTGAAATAGATGATTTATCTCCTTCTGTAATAAGAGACTTTAATAAATGTATTTTATGTCGTAGGTGTGTGGCCACTTGTAATAATGTTCAAGGTATTGGTACGCTTGCTACTGTTAATAGAGGATTTAACTCTTGTATTTCAACAATTGAAAATAGAAGTTTAAATGATGTTAACTGTACTTTTTGTGGTCAATGTATTAAAAGTTGTCCTACAGGGGCGTTGAGAGAAAAAGATACAATTGATGAGGTTATGGAGAAAATTAAAGATCCTAATACTTTGGTATATGTTCAAACGGCACCTTCGATAAGGGTTGCTCTTGGCGAAGAATTTGGTATGAAAATTGGATCTAATGTTACTGGTAAAATGGTAACTGCTTTAAAAGAAGTTGGATTTGATTTAGTATTTGATACTAATGTAGGTGCGGATTTTACAATTATGGAGGAAGCGACTGAATTAGTTGATCGTATTAAAAATAATGGTGTGCTTCCGATGTTTACTTCTTGTTCTCCAGCTTGGGTACGTTATATTGAAATGAATTATCCAGAGTTATTACCTCATGTATCTACTTGTAAGTCGCCTCATCAAATGCTAGGGGCTTTAATTAAAACTTATTATGCAGAAAAGAAGAAAATTGATCCTAAAAAAATCTATAATGTTTCTATTATGCCTTGTACTTCTAAGAAGTTTGAAAGTTCTCGAAAAGAGATGGCAGTTGATGGACTTAAAGATGTTGATAATGTATTAACTACTCGTGAACTTGCTCGTATGATTAAACAGTGTAATATTGATTTTATGGAACTTGGAGATAGTGAATTTGATAATCCATTAGAGGAAGCTACAGGAGCGGGTGCGATTTTTGGTACTACTGGTGGTGTTATGGAAGCAGCTTTAAGAACTGCTCAGGAATTATTAGGTGATCGTACTAGTGATATTATCTTTAAAGATGTTCGTGGTGGTAAAGGGATTAAGCGTGCTACTGTTACTGTTAAGAAAAAAGAAATTAATGTTGTTGTAGCCAGTGGTCTTAAAAATGCTCAAGAGATGATGGAAGAAGTTAAGAATGGCACAAGTGATCTACATTTTATTGAAATAATGGCTTGTCCTGGTGGATGTATTATGGGTGGTGGACAACCTATTGTATCTGCTAAAAAGAGAATGAGTTGTGATGTTCGTAAATTAAGAGCAGATAGTCTATATACAATAGATGAGAAGAGTGCAGTTCGTAAATCACATGAAAATCCAATACTTCGAAAAATATATCGTGAGTATGTTGGAAAACCTGGCGAAGAAAAAGCGCATAAACTTTTGCACACTCATAATAAAAAAAGAAGTAAATATAATTTGAAATAAATTATTGCATGTAAAAAGAACTATACTGTAGTTCTTTTAACTTTGTTTTCTATAAGGTTTAAACTTCTTTTTGGCTCTATCCTTTTTAATATCTCTGTCAGCATTGTTTGATAACTTAGTATATCCATAATTAGCCAATTGATTTTTCAACGCAGCTAATTCTGTTATTTCTTTTCCAATTGCTCTTGTTTTTGTTGTATGTGCTTTTGTATTCATAATTTCTCCTTTAGTAAATATACTAACATATAATTGTTTACTTTGTATACATGTTATGTTAGTATATATATTATTTAAGGAGCTTATATGGATAAAAAGACATTTTGTAGATCGGTTAGATTTTTAATGGATGCTTATGAGGTGAATCATTCCTATACTTGTTGGAAGTATTTTTATTATGATGATTGTTTTGAGCGTGATGTAGTTTCAATTCTTAATCGACGTGATGATTATGAAGAATTATATAAATTAGTTAGAGATAATATTGATGGTGATTTATTTACAGAGGAATTTAAAACAAAGTTTCAAAGTATGGATGAAAAGTTTCAAGAACGTTTAATAGAAAATAATGATAGGATAAAAAAAGAAATATATTGTAGATTAGATAAATATCATCAAAAAGATAAATGGAAACCTACTGTTAAAAATTTAGTACTTGGTACTATTATGTTTTCTCCTTTTGTTGGTACTATTTTAGTAGGAGGTTATTCTTCGTTTTTTAGTGATTCTAAAGCTAATATTAATTCTAAAATGCTAATCTCTGATAATCTTACTTATAAATATGTTACGTATGAGGATGGCGATATTGCTAATCAATATGAGGTTGGTGGCTATAAGATAATAGATGATGAGTTATATTGTAATGATGAAGAAGTGGAAGAAGAGAAAAGTACTTTAACGCATTATTCTAAATGGGAAAAAGTTTCGAATGGATATGAAAGAATTAGAAGTGACTATGAATTTGATGATGTTGTCTTAGATAAGATGATTGATGCTACTAAGACTGATGATATTGAGTTATACAGTGATTTGTTGACCGAAGTTAAAGTAGGGGATCCTATTGTGGAATTTTCACCAGTGAAACCAGATAATATTAATCAACAAATTATTTTTCAACATAAAAGTATTAATTATGATTTTGCATCTATTTCCGAAGAATATAGACATTCAGTTAGAAATCCATTTTTAGTAGGTCTTGGTATTTTAGGTATGGGAGTTTTAATTGAAGGGCTTTGGTTTCTTTTAGTAGCACTTGCTACTGTGGGTGGAGATGGATTAGAAAGTTTCATAATTAGAGATGATTATGTTAATAAAATTAAAGAGGATCGAAAGAAACTTAAAGATGATTATAATGAAGATTATGTTTTTGTAAAAAATAGAAGCGTTAATAAAAAAGATGATTAAATCGTCTTTTTGTTTTTTATAATTGAAAAATGTTTTATAATGTAGATGAGGTGATATTTATGTTAGATTACTTAGTTAATAATCAAATAATAATTGATTTATATAATGAAGTAGAAGTGTTTGAAAATAGCGATAAGAATGGATATGGGTATCATAATCTTAGACATGCTTATAATGTTGCTAAGATGGTTACTGTTATATTAACTTATTTGAACTTTAGTGAGAAAGAAATAGAAGACTTTCAATTAGCAGCTATGCTTCATGATATAGGTGCTTATTGTGGAAAAGAAGGTCATCAACTTAGAAGTTATGAAATGACTAAGAAGATGCTTAGTGATAAACTATTTGTTGCTCATAATAAGGATAGAGTTTTGAATGCTATTTTAAATCATAGCGATAGTTTTGATAACGATGATTTAGGTATAGTAGCATTGATTTTTGCGGATAAAATAGATATGACTAAGGATAGAGTAGCTCCTGCTGGGAGAATAGTTGAAGGTATTAGAGAATTTCTTCATTTAGATAGTGTTAGTGTGGATATAACTGACAGTTCTTTTAATATTTATTTTGAATCAGATGGTAATTGTAATATGAAGGAGTTAAATAATTATTATTTCATACCTAAAATGTTTAAAGCAATTGAAGCGATTGCTAATAGACTTAATTTGAAACATAATATATATTTTGATAAAAATATTTGGGTTTATAAGTACGAGTAGAATGATTGCTATTGTATATACTAAGACAGGTTTTATATTTTAAAATCTTGTTTTTTTATAGTTAAAATGTTATAATTTATGCAGTTTATGGGAGGTCTTATGTTTAAATTAGTATCTAAGTTTAGTCCTAGTGGTGATCAGCCTATGGCTATTGATGAATTGGTTAATGGTATTAATTCTGGTGAAAAGCACCAGGTTCTTTTAGGTGCGACTGGTACTGGTAAAACTTTTACAATGGCTAATGTTATTGAAAAGATTAATAAACCTACTTTGATACTTGCACATAATAAGACTCTTGCTGGTCAATTATATTCTGAATTTAAAGAATTATTTCCGGATAATGCGGTAGAATACTTTGTATCGTATTATGACTATTATCAACCTGAAGCTTATGTTCCTTCCACAGATACTTTTATTGAAAAGGATTCTGCTATTAATGATGAAATTGATGAATTAAGGCATGCGGCTACTAGTAATTTATTATCTAGAAAAGATGTTATTGTGGTTGCTAGTGTTTCTTGTATATATGGTATTGGTGAAGTAGAAGAGTATTTGCGTAAGATGTTAACTCTTAATGTAGGGGACAGTGTTGATCGTAATAGTGTTTTAGCTAAATTAATTGAGATGCAATACGATAGAAATGATTATGATTTTAAACGAGGCACTTTTAGAGTACGTGGTGATATTTTAGAAATTATTCCTACTTATCAGCGTACTAAGGGGTACCGTATTGAATTTTTTGGTGATGAGATAGAACGTATTAATGAGATAGATACTTTATCTGGTAATGTTATTGGTGGTAAGAAATCTCTTAGTATCTTTCCTGCTAGTCATTTCGTTACTAGTGATGAGAAGATGTTAGAGGCAATCAAGCGCATTAAACTTGAACTTGCTGAACGTATTGATGTTCTTACTAAAGAAAATAAATTACTTGCTCGTGAGAGAATTGAACAGCGTACTAATTATGATTTAGAAATGCTTTCTGAAACTGGTTTTTGTCGTGGGGTAGAAAACTATTCGCGTCATATGGCTTTGCGTGGTGAGGGAGAAACTCCTACTACTTTGATGGATTTCTTTGGAGACGATTATTTACTTATTGTTGATGAATCACATGTTACATTACCACAAGTGCGCGGTATGTATAATGGTGATAGGGCTCGTAAAATGAATCTTGTTGATTATGGATTTCGTTTGCCAAGTGCTCTTGATAATAGACCTTTGAAATTTGATGAATTTAATAAAAAAATTAAACAAGCTGTTTATGTATCTGCGACACCTGGTGACTATGAGTTAGAACTGGTTTCTAATAAAGTTGCACAGCAAATTATACGACCTACTGGTTTACTTGATCCTACTATTGAAGTAAGACCAAGTGAAGGACAAATAGATGATTTAGTTGGTGAAATTAGAGATAGAATCGATAGAAATGAGCGTACTTTAATTACTACTTTAACTATTCGTATGTCTGAAGAATTAACTAACTATCTAAAAGACCTAAATATTAAAGTCGCTTATTTGCATGCAGAGATTAAAACTTTGGAAAGGCTTCGTATTATTCATGATTTGCGTACAGGTAAGTATGATGTTGTTGTTGGAATTAATTTGCTTCGTGAAGGTATTGATATTCCAGAAGTTACTTTGATTGCGATTATGGATGCTGATAAAGAAGGTTTCCTTAGAAGTTCTCGTAGTTTAATTCAAACGATTGGTAGATGTGCTCGTAATAGTAATGGTCATGTAATTATGTATGCAGATAAAATGACGGATAGTATGAATTTTGCGATTAAAGAAACAAAGCGTCGTCGTGAGATACAAGAAGAATATAATAAAGTTCATAATATTACGCCAACTACTGTTAAGAAAGAAATTCGCGATGTTATTAGTAATAATGTTGATGAGAAGACGACTGCTAAAAAGATTAGTAAACAAGAAAAAGCAGCGATAATAGATACGATTGAAGTAGAAATGAGAGAAGCTGCTAAGAACTTAGATTTTGAACGTGCAATGGAACTTCGTGATATATTGTTGGAAATGAAGAGTGAGTAATGAAGAAGAGATTTAAACATATTTATATAGAGATTACGAATAAATGTAATCTCTCTTGTTCTTTTTGTTCCCCTGTTACTAGAAAATTAGAGTATATCAGTGTTTCTTCTTTTGAAGAAATTATTAGAAAAGTAGAACCTTATACTTCTACTGTCTATCTGCATGTTAAAGGAGAACCTCTTACACATCCTAACTTAGAAGAACTGCTTCTAATTACTAAACGTTATAATTTGTGGGTTAATATAACAACTAATGGAACTTTACTTAAAGATAAAGGTACTTTATTTAATAAATTTCCTAATGTTAAGAAGTTTAATATATCTCTTCATAGTGAGAATAATAATAGTAATTACTTAGAGGATATTTTTAAATTTGTTAAATCTTTAAAAATAACTCCTACTATTGTATATCGTTTTTGGACAGAGTTTCCACAAGAATATGTGGATTGCCTTAAATTAGAGTATAATTTATCAACTGATATTGTGGATAAAATTTATAATTGCAAGAATACTAAAATTAGTCTTAATACTTTTGTGGATAAAGATGAGGAATTTGTTTGGCCATCTATTGAAAATAATTACTATAATGAAGTTGGTTTTTGTTATGCTCTTAAATCACATATTGCGATATTAGTAGATGGAACTGTAGTGCCTTGTTGTTTAGATAGTGATGGATTTATTAAACTTGGTAATATATTCGAAGATGATTTGGACGCTATTTTAAATAATGATAAAATTACTAGTATTATATTGGGTTTTAGAAACAGGAAAGTTATAGAAGAATTATGTAAACATTGTAGTTTTAAAAATAAATTTTAATTGTAAATTTTCGTCGTTTAGGATATAATGTTAATAGAGGATTGAGGTGTTTTATGGACAAAAATATTGATCAAAAAAAGAGTAATAGTAAGATTTGGGTGATAGTTCTTATTCTGTTATCATTAACTTTAATTGGTGGTGGATTTTATTTAGTATTAACTACTGCTGATAATAGTGAAAATAATTCTGAGGTAGAAGTAGTTGATAAAGAGGAGGTTCGTAATTTAATAGATTTAGCTGTTGCTAATATTAATGATTTAAATTCTTATGTTGTTGATTATAATATGCATTCTAGTCTAATTGTAGAAGGTGAAGAACAGTCTATTAGTATGTCAGGTGGTCTTGATGTAGATTATTCTAGTGAGATTAATCATATGTGGTTGAGTATGTTCATGCTTGGACAAGAAATGGAAATGGAAAGTTATACTGTTGTTGAAGAAGGAATTACTTATACTTATACAACTGATTTTATAAATGGGTGGAGTAAAGCAGAGGGAGAATCTTCAACATCTATAAATACTAATGAAATGGTTGCGTTAATTGACTCTAACGAGTTTGAAGTTGTAAAAGAGGACGATATTTATACTGTTACTTTGATGGTTGACGCTTCGCAGATTGATACAACTGGTAATCCTGACTTAGAGGGTGTGAAAATACCGTATGTTTTTACAATTGAAAATGAATATATTACTTCTATTGTAGTTAATTTAGAAGAGGCAGATTATATTCTTGGTATTGAAATTTATTATAGTAGATTCAATGAAGATTTAGAGTTAGAAGTTCCTGTAGAAGCATTAAATTCTTAGTAGAAAAGTGAGATACTTTTCTTTTTTTGTGGTATAATATGTAACAGGTGATGAAGATGGATAAAATTATTGTAAAAGGTGCTAGAGAAAATAATTTAAAGAATATAAATGTAGAAATTCCTAAAAATAAATTAGTTGTTATGACTGGTGTATCGGGTAGTGGTAAATCATCGTTAGCGTTTGATACTATTTATGCAGAAGGTCAAAGAAGATATGTTGAAAGTTTGTCGGCTTATGCTAGACAGTTTTTAGGTGGGTCTGAGAAACCAGACGTTGATAGTATAGAAGGTTTATCTCCGGCGATTAGTATTGATCAGAAGACAACTAGTAAAAATCCTCGATCTACGGTTGGTACAGTAACTGAGATTTATGATTATATGAGACTTTTGTTTGCTAGAGTTGGTGTTGCTTATTGTCCTAATCATCATATACCAATTAAAAGTCAAAGTGTTGAAGAAATGGTTAATAAGATTATGGAATATGAGGAAGGTACTAAGTTAATTATTCTTGCTCCAGTAGTAGATGGATCAAAAGGCACACATAAAGATTTGTTAGATGATTTGAAAAAGCAAGGTTTTGTTAGAGTTAGAATTAATGGAGAAATGATTGATTTATCTGAAGATATAACTTTAGAGAAAAATAAGAAGGACACAATTGAAGTGGTAGTGGATCGTCTTATTATTAAAGAAGATGTTAGAAGTAGATTATTTGAAGCGATGGAAATTGCCGCTAAGCTTACAGAAGGTAAAGTAGTTGTTTCAATACTTGGAGATAATGCTAAGGAAGTTGTATTCTCAGAAAAATATGCTTGTCCTTATTGTGACTTTTCTTTAAAAGAAATTGAACCCCGAATATTCAGCTTTAATGCACCTTATGGAGCGTGTGATGAGTGTAAAGGTCTTGGTATGAAGCTTCAAATCGATCCCGAACTTGTGATTCCTGATAATAACTTAGCACTCTCTGATGGTGTTATTAAAACTTTAAGTGATGATCAAGAAGGTATTGAATACAAGAAGTTAGAGTGTACTTGTAAGGAATATAATATTAGTATGTCTAAGCCTTTTAAAAGACTTACTAAGCAAGAGCAAGATATTGTTTTATATGGGTCTCCTACTAAGATTAACTTTAAGTTTAAAACAAAGAGTGGTAATACTTTAAATAATACTAATTATTATGAGGGTATTATTAATACTTTAGAAAGACGTTATATGGAAACTACTAGTTCTTGGATCAGAGAATGGTTAGAGAATTATATGGTTGAATATGAGTGTGATGTTTGTCATGGAGCTAGGCTTAATAGTGATGTTTTAACTATTAAGATTGGTGATAAAAATATTCATGAAGTTACTAGTATGAGTATTAAACAATTAGTTGTATTTTTTGATAATTTGGTACTTAGTGAAGAACAAAAAGCTATTGCTAATTTAATATTAGTAGAAATTAAAAATAGATTATCTTTCTTATCTAATGTTGGTTTAGAGTATTTAACACTTAATCGAATGGCGGGTACTTTATCTGGTGGGGAGAGTCAAAGAATTAGACTTGCTACGCAAATCGGATCTCGTTTAACAGGTGTTTTATATGTACTGGATGAACCTAGTATTGGTCTTCATCAAAAAGATAATGAGAAGCTTATTAAATCATTATTAGAAATGAGAGATTTAGGAAATACTTTGGTAGTAGTAGAACATGATACTGATACGATGTTGGCGTGTGATCATCTAATTGATATTGGTCCTGAAGCAGGAGATGAAGGTGGAAATATTGTTTCTGAGGGAACTCCAAGTGAGGTAATGGCAGACGATAATTCTATTACTGGTCGTTACTTAAGTGGTAAAGAGTGTATTGAGTTACCAGAAAAGAGAAGAAAACATAATAAAAAATATATTGAAATACAAGGTGCTAGTGAAAATAATCTTAAAGATATTGATGTTAAAATTCCAGTTGGAGTATTTACTTGTGTGACTGGTGTATCTGGTAGTGGAAAGAGTACTTTAGTGAATGAAATACTAGTTAAGAGTGTTTCTAATGAATTATATCGTGTTAAAGAAAAACCTGGTAAGCATAAAAAAATTAAAGGTCTTGAACATTTTGATAAATTAGTGGATATTTCTCAAAATCCAATTGGTCGTACTCCACGTAGTAATCCTGCTACTTATACTAGTGTTTTTGATGATATAAGAGACTTGTTTACAAATACTAAGGAAGCTAAAATAAGAGGTTTTGAGAAAAACAGATTTTCTTTTAATGTAAAAGGTGGTCGTTGTGAAGCTTGTCGTGGTGATGGTGTTAAGAAAATTGAAATGCACTTTTTGCCTGATGTGTATGTTCCTTGTGAAATATGTAAAGGTACAAGGTATAATCAAGAAACTTTATTAATAAAATATAAAGATAAAAATATCTCAGATGTTTTAGATATGCGTGTTAAAGAAGCTTTAGAGTTTTTTGATAATGTTCCTAAAATTAAAACAAAATTACAAGTTTTATATGATGTTGGATTAGGGTATATTAAACTTGGTCAAAGTGCTCCTACTTTATCTGGAGGGGAAGCTGAAAGAGTTAAATTAGCTAAAGAGTTACAGAAAAAAGCTACTGGAAAAACATTGTTTGTTTTAGATGAACCTACAACGGGATTACATAGTGCAGATATTAAGAGATTACTTGCAATTTTACAAAAAATAGTAGATAATAAAGATACAGTTGTAGTTATAGAACATAACTTAGATGTTATTAAAACAGCAGATCATATTATAGACTTAGGACCTGAAGGTGGTGACTTAGGTGGTACTGTTTTAGTTAGTGGTACACCAGAAGAAGTTGCAGCATGTGAAGATTCTTATACAGGACAGTTTTTAAAGAAACTATTATAGGAGATAAATATGAAATTAGTTATAAAAGATAAAAATAATCGTGTTAGAATTAATTATATAGTAGAGACAATAGTATCATTTTTAGTTTACTCATTAATATTTTATTTAATGTCGATGTTGTTTTCTTCATTTGAAATTAATACTAATTATTACGGTGGATTTATCTTTTTAGCTGTTTTAGTAATATCAATATTAAATGTTACGATTAAACCTTTATTAATACGATTAACTATTCCTTTAACCGGTTTAACTTTAGGATTATTTTATCCCTTTATTAATTTATTTATATTAAAGTTAACTGATTGGATATTAGTTGATAATTTTCAATTACATAATATATTTATAGCTTTCTTTATAGCTCTTTTAATGTCGGCGATGAATGCTTTAATTAATTTTGTTATTTTAAAACCTGTTTTAAGAAAGATGAAGGTGTAATATGAGTAGAGTTGCTTTAGACTTTGGTTTTATTCAAATATATTGGTATTCTATCTTTATTTTATTAGGAATATTAATAGGATCTGTAGTTGCTTATATTGAAATTAAAAAAAAGAAAATAGATGTAGATTTTTATATTAATTTATTGTTTTATGGTATTGTATTTGGATTAATAGGTGCTCGTGTATATTATTGCTTATTTAATTTAGATTATTTTTTAGCTAATCCATTACAAATATTTGAGGTTTGGAATGGTGGTTTAGCTATACATGGTGGTATTATTGTTGCTGTCTTATTCTTTATTTATTATTGTCGTAAATATAAACAAAATACACTTAAGATTATAGATGTTAGTGTAGTTGGTTTAATAATTGGACAGGCAATAGGTAGATGGGGTAATTTTTTTAACCAGGAAGTTTATGGTATGATTACTACTAAAGATGCTCTTTTAAATCAAGGTGTTCCTGAATTTATTGTAGATGGAATGTTTATAGATGGTGCGTATCGTCAACCTGTATTTTTATATGAAATTATTTGGAATGTAGTAGGTTTTATTGCTATGTTGATCATAAGAAAATATAGATATTTAAAAGTTGGTCAACTAACTGGATTTTATTTAATGTGGTATTCTGCAGGCAGATTTGTAATAGAAGCATTTAGAAATTCTAGTTATATTTTAATGATAGGACCTTTTAAGATAGCACAGTTAACTTCAGTTCTTTTGTTTGTTATTGGATTAGTATTATTTTTGAAAGGACTTAGAGGTAGTCATTTTGAGAATTTATATAAAGAGGAAGAGGCGCATGAAGAGTAATGTAGATGTAGTAATAATTGGTTGTGGTATTGCAGGAATGACTGCTGCTATTTATTTGAAAAGAAGTAATTATAATGTAGTCATTTTAGAAAAAAATGTTCCAGGGGGACAAATAATTAATGCTTTTAAAGTAGAAAATTATCCTGGTTTTACTAGTGTTAGTGGTGCTGATTTAGCGTATAGTGTTTATGAGCAAGTTAATAATTTGGGAATTGAAGTTAAGTTTGAAGCAGCTTTAGAAATTAGTGAAGTGGATAATATGAAGATTGTTAAAACTGATGATAGTAAATATGCTTGTAAGGCAATTGTTCTTGCTACTGGTAGAAGTCCTAGAAGTATTAATGCTAAGAATGAAGAAAAATATATTGGTAAAGGTATTAGTTATTGTGCTACTTGTGATGGAGCATTATATAGGGATAAAGATGTAGTTGTTGTAGGTGGAGGTAATTCTGCTGTTGGAGAGAGTATTTTCTTAGCAGGTATTTGTAAGAAAGTTACTTTAATTCATAGAAGTGAGGTTTTTAAAGCTGAACAAGAACTAATTGATAAAATGAAGTCTTTATCTAATATAGAAATAGTTATGAATTCTGAGATTGTTGAATATATTGGTGATAATAATATTCTTAGAAGTGTTGTTGTTGAAGATATAGATAAAAATAAAAGTGAAATAGAAACAGAAGCAGTATTTTTATTTGTGGGTTCTGTTCCTAATTCGGAGTTATTAAAGAATTTGAATATTCTTAATGAATATAATTATATCAATGTTAATAATGATATGTTAACAGATGCTAATGGTATTTTTGCTTGTGGTGATTCTATTAATAAGAAAGTTTATCAATTGGTTACGGCAACAGGAGAAGGTGCTATTGCTGCTGATAGCGTTAAAGAATATATAGAAAAAAGTAAGTAATTATTACTTTTTTTTGTTTTGTGATGTATAATTATAGTGGGTGATAAGAAATGCATAAGAAAGTAGTAATCTTAGGAGGAGGACATGGTAGTTCTGCTATTCTAAGTGGTTTAAAAGATTTTCCTGTTGATATAACAGCAGTTATTTCAGTATCTGATAATGGTAAAAGTACTGGTAAATTAAGAGATGAATTTAAAATACCGGCAGTTGGGGATATAAGAAAAGTTATATCTAATCTATCTAGTAGTGATAAAGTTATTAGAGATATGTTAGAATATCGTTTTAATACGTTTAGTGATTTAAATGGTCATTCTGTAGGTAATTTAATATTAACGGCTATGATGGATATGACGGGAAGTTTAAAAGATTCAATTAAATATTTATCTACTCTTTTAGATGTTAGACATACTGTTTTACCTATTTCAGAAGATCATGATATAACTTTAATGGGAGAAACTGTTGAAGGTGATATTATTGAAGGTGAAGCAGAAATTACAGAAGCTAATAGAAAATATAAGAGAATTTTTTATAAAAAAGAACCGAAAGTAGTTAATGAAGTTTTAGATGCTATTAATGAAGCTGATTTGGTAATTATTAGTATGGGTAGTTTGTATACTAGTATTCTTCCTCACATTATGTGTAAAGATGTTAATGATGCTCTAGAGAAAAGTAAAGCAAAGATTATGTATATTTGTAATGCAGTGACACAACCAGGAGAAACAGATGACTTTGGAGTGAGTGATCATATTAAATTATTAAATAGTTATTTAGGGAAAAGGAAAATTGATGCTGTTATTGCAAGTAATACTAAAATTAATCAAGATATAGCAGAAAAGTATGCTAATAAGGAACAAAAGGATCCGATTGTAATTGATAAAGAAAATGTTGATAAATTAAAGGTTGAATTAATTGTTGATGATTTAGTAATTGTTAAAGATGGTTTATTAAGACATGACAGCGTAAAATTAGCACTTATTATTTTATCGTATTTGTTGAGGGAAAAATGTCATACACTACAATAATCAAGAATGAGGTTGTTACCGTAAATTGCTCCAAGTCAGAACTTAGTGCGTTGTTGTCGGCTTTTTTTAGATCTAGTTGTGTAATAGAAAATAATACTATATCTGTTATTACAGAAAATAGTAATATTGTTCGTTTTGTATATGCAGGTATTAAACAATTATATAATAGTAAAATAGAAATAGAAGAATTTAGAAGTAATAATTTTAAGAAAAAAATGCTTTATAAGATGATTATTACGGATAAGATTGATTTAATTACTAAGGATTTACATATTAGTGATAATGGGAAAGATATTAAAGATATTCCTTCTAATTATTTAGTGTCTTCAGATGAAGATGTTAGAGCATATTTACAAGGGGCTTTTTTATCAGGGGGAAGTATTAACGATCCTAAGACTTCGCGTTATCATATGGAAATACTATTTAATATTCCAAGTGAAGCTGTGTTTGTACAGAGACTATTAAATGATTTTGATCTGAATGCTAAGTTGTTAACTAGAGATAAAGGGTACATGGTGTATTTAAAAGAAGCTGAAAAGATAAGTGATTTTTTGAAATTACTTAGAGCAAGTAAAGCCGTTATGTATTTTGAGGATGTTAGAATATTACATGAACAAAAAAATTTAACTAATCGTTTAAATAATTGTGAACAAGCTAATGTTGATAAAGTAATTCATACTGCTTTAGAACAAGTTAGACAAATTGAGAAGATTGAAGAAGTATATGATGAAGAAATGTTAGATGATAAAATAGTGGAAGTAATGGAATACCGAAAAAAATATAGAGATGCTTCACTGTTAGAATTAAGTCAAATCATTAGTTTAGAAACAGGTAAATCTATAACTAAGTCTGGTCTTAATCATAGATTTCGTAAAATAAAAGAGATGTATGATAATATAGAAAAAAATAAGAGTTAAGTCTCTTATTTTTTAGTGTTTTTACGTATTTCATTTGTGTTTTTTATTAGTATAGCAAATCCTTTTAATAATACATTAAATATATGCGAACTTACTATTATCGTAATACTTGCAATGAAACTTGACAATATCGTAATACCATCTTCACTTGCAAATGATGCAAAAGTTATTATAATTCCAGCAAGATATGATAACACTACTATAATAAAACCGATTTTAGTAATGGTATTTACAATTTTTTCAGATTGATTTTGGTTGAGTTTAAATCCGCAGTAATTACATATGTTTTCTTTATCAGTTTCGTTTATGACTGTTTGATGTTTACATTCTGGACACTCGTATGTATATGGAATTTCTTCTCCACAATGTACACAGTAGAGATTGGTGTTTGTTACCTCGTGTTTACATTTTTTACATTTTACTAAAGCCATTTTTACCTCCTTGGTGCTAGTATAACTTTACTTTTATTAATTTTCAATACTACTTCCTTGATATGTTTCTCTTTTTACCATTTCTTTATCTATTTCATTTAAGACAGTGAATTTTTTTACTAACCAATGAGGTTCTACTAAGTCATCTAACTTTGGATCTCCTGTTATTCTATTTATAACTATTTCTGGTCTTAGTGTTTCTAATTGATCTATAACAATGTCAACATATTCTTCTTTTGAAAGCAATTTGAATTTTTCTTTTTGATATAAGTGTTCTAGTGCAGTATCTTTTAGAATGTGTAACATATGTATTTTTATTCCTTGAATATCTAAGGTGTTTAAGTATTTTGTTGTTTCAATCATCATTTCTTTTGTTTCATATGGTAATCCATTAATGATGTGGACAACTACATTAATGTTTCTTTTTCTGAGTTCTTTAGTCATTTCTTCAAAACATTCTAATGTGTGGCATCTATTTATTAACGTTGTTGTTTTATCATGAATTGTTTGTAGACCTAGTTCTACTGTTAAATATGTTTTTTTTGATAACTCTTCTAAATAATTTAGACATTCTTCTGTGATACTATCTGGTCTAGTTGCTATACTTAATCCTATTACGTTTTCAATACTTAGTGCTTCTTCATAATATTTTTTTAAAGTTTCTACAGGAGCATAAGTGTTAGTATGAGCTTGGAAATAGGCGATGTATTTACTATTTGGCCATTTGTTTAAAATAATGTTTTTTACTTCTTCAAATTGTGTTTTTATATCTTTTGTTTTTTCACCAGCATAATCACCACTTCCGATTTTAGAACAGTATATACATCCATTATGTCCTACTGTTCCATCAATGTTGGGACAAGTAAAGTTAGCATTTAAACTTACTTTAAATACTTTAGAATTAAATTTAGTTTTATAGAAATAATCTAGGGTATGATATCTTTTGTTGTTGTTACTATACTTAAATGTATTCATTATTCCTCCATTATACTATATAAAAGTGCAGCATTTATAAACGGTCTTCTTAGTATTTTACTATATAAGTTTAAAGATTTATGTTTTGTTTTTAGACATTTATATAAATAAAAAACAAGCCATTTTGATGTTATTATTTCTTTTAAGGCATTTACTTTTATTTTTTCTTCGATTAAAGTTTCGTTCAGTAGTTTAATTTTTTTTATTTCTTTTTTAATATTATATATATAATTATATTGGGAATATACAATTTCATCTTTTAGGTTTAAGTGTTCTGCTAGTGTTTCAATTGTTGTGTTAAAAGATAATTTATTTTTTATGTATTTATTTAATATTTTTTCATATGTTTTATTATACTTTTTATAGAGATTTTGAAGATGATTTTTTTTGAATGTATAATAATTCCCATCGTATAAGTTATATACTTTCATAGTATCGTTGTATCCATACTTTATAATTTTTTTGGAATTAGTGCTACTAAAATGAGCGATATTACCTAAATTTTGTTTTGGTTTAATATATGTGATTGGTATTTTTTTATCAATATTATTACTTTTAATACCGAATGTATCTAAATCGATTGCTACTATTTCGGTTGCACCTAAGTCAATAGCTAAGTTGATTGGTAGAGTATCGTGAAAACCACCGTCTATATATTCGTGTTCTTCTATTTTTTTTGGTTTGAAGGCAGGATATAGAGTTGCAGATGCCATTATATAATCTACTAAGTTATTTTTGGTTAATTCTTTCTTTCTCTTTGTAACAGGTTTAAATTTTGTTTTATTATAACTAGTTAGAGCATAGTCAATATTTGATTTGAAAAATTTATCTATATTCAAATGTTTTTTAATAATATTTTCCATTGTTGTTGTCTCTATTCCGTTTTTAACTAGGATATTACTTGTTAACATTTTGATGGTGTCTTGTTCATTTAATATTTTTTTATTGTAAATTTTTTTATTATCAATAATGTGCCATAAGTATTCACATTCTTTGAATTGCTTACTAACAAAGAATGCACCATTGATTGCTCCTATTGAAGTACCTGTTACTATTTGATAATCATACTTTAATTTTTTAAGAGCTTTAAGTGCTCCGATTTGGTATGCGCCTTTGCTGCCTCCGCCACCTAAAACAAGACCTTTTTTCATGTTTATCACCTAATTTAGTATATCATACTATATAAAAAGTGTGCTATAATTTAGTTAATAGTAGGTGATAATATTGAAAAAGAAATTACGTATGAAAAAGAGTTTGAAATTAGCTATTACTCTATTAATTTTGGGTATTGGCGGTTTTGTAGCATTTAATATTTATACTTCTTCACGTATTAGTGAATTTATTGAGCTTGGTTATAGTAGAGAAGCTAGTGCTGCAATTATTGCAAAGGGAGTAGAAGAAGACTTTCGTGCAGAGAAATATAATGATACATTAAATGCTGTTGTAACTTATCCTGAATATGAACATGATAAGTTCAAAGTTTATAGAGACATTGTTTTCAGCGATGTGGATGATTTAGCTAATAATATTAATTTACTTAATGAAATGGGTTATGATAATACAGAAGTTTCTTATATTATTGGAGCAGGTAGTGATGAAGATATAGAATCTTTTATGGAACTAGGTAAACAAAGAAAAGTTAGAGATTTTTTAGAATATGACTTTTCACTTTTAAATAACTATCAAAAATATGTTGATTATCAACTTGCTACAAGAGATAGAGATTTTGATGTTGTTATTAGAGTTAATTTAGGTTTTGATAAAGAGTTTTATGAGGACCCTAATATTATTGAAGAATTTTCGATTACTATGTTAGTTAATAAATATAATCAAATTAGTATAGATTTAGAGCCAACTGATTTGATCAAAATTGATGAAGATTTCGTACGTATTAAAGGTGGTGAATATGTTCTTAATAAGGAAGCTGCCTTGGCATTTGAAGATATGGCTAGAGCTGCTAAAGAAGAAGATATGTTAATAGTTGCTAGTTTAGCGTATAGAAGTTACGAAGAACAAGAAGAAATTTTTAATGAATATGTAACTCTTTATGGAGAAGACGCTGCTCTTAAAGCAGTTGCTAAACCGGGGTTTTCTGAGCACCAGAGTGGATTAGCCGTTGATGTTGCTAGTGCTAATGGTTATTCATTTAAAGATACTTTAGAGTTTACTTGGATGTTAGATAATGCTTATAAGTATGGTTTTATTTATCGTTATCCTATAAGTGGTGTTGATGTTACTGGGTATAGTAATGAACCTGGTCATTATAGGTATGTTGGTGTAGAACTTGCTACTGATATATATGAATCAGGTCTTACTTTTGATGAATATTATGCTGTTTACTTAGATAATTAATATCTTTTATTAGGACTTTTTGTTTGTAAGAAGTTCTTTTTTTTCTACTTTGTTTGTGTTAAAATATTAATAGAATAGAAAGTGGTGATATAATGTATCCTATTGGCAAACAATTTGAATATGACTATAGTAAGGCTTTGTCTCGTGAGAAGGGTATTAAGAAGGGTCAAAAGTATCGTTTTACAGTTCTTTCAGAGAGATTAATTAGAATAGAATATCATCCTGAAGGTAAATTCATTGATAAACTTAGTCAATTTGCAATTAATCGTTATTTTGATGAGTGTCCTGTTACTGTTAAAGAGGATGATAATTTTTTGGAAATAACAACTAAGTATTATAAGCTATCTTATGTCAAAGAAAGTTCTTTTACAGCTGGTAAATTAGATCCTATGAAGAACTTAAAGATTCAACTTTTAAATATACCTACTGAGAAGAGCTGGTATGTTAATCATCCTGAAGTTAGAAACTTTGGTGGTAATCTTAATAGTTATGATGTTGAGAATAAGTATGCAAGAAGTAAGTCTTTATATTCTTTAGATGGATTTGCTAGTTTTGATGATAGTAACTCTTTGTTAATTATGGAAGATGGTACTTTAGAACAAAGAGATGGTAAAGGTTTAGATATATATGTTTTTATGTATAATAATGATTTTAAATTAGCACTTAATGATTATTATACTTTGACAGGTTTTCCTCCAATGATACCTCGTTATGCTTTAGGTAATTGGTGGAGTCGTAATGAAAAATATAGAGAAGAAGAAATTAAAGAATTAATAGATGATTTCAAATCTAATAAAATTCCATTGTCAATTTTGTTATTAGATACTGATTGGCATATTAGAGATACAGAGTTAGGTCTTCATGCGAAGAGTGGATATACTTTTAATCCTACTTTGATTAGTAATCCTAAATCTGTTATTGACTATGCACATGATAATAAACTTAAGTTAGGTTTGAAGAGTAATCCTAAAGAAGGTATATATCCGTATGAAACTTATTATTCTTTAATAGCACAAAACTTAGGTATAGAAGATAGTAAAATAATTATATTTGATCCACTTAATCCTAAATTTTTAGATGTTTTTATGAAGATTTTGTTACATCCTTTAGAAACTATGGGTGTTGACTTTTTTTGGAATGATTATGATGTAGCGAACAAGAATATTAATCAGTGGATTTTGAATCATTATATGTACTTAGATTCTGGACGTGTTCCTACTAAAAGAAGTATGTTGTTAACTAGACCTACTACTTTAGTGGATCATCGTTATCCTATATCTTATTCTGGTAAAACATCTGTTAGTTGGAATACTCTGTCAGAACTTCCGTTTAGAAATATGAATATGGCTAATGCAGGTCTTTCATGGTGGAGTTTTGATGTTGGTGGTAATCATGGTGGAATAGAAGAAGATGAATTATATATTCGTTTTGTAGAACTTGGAGTTTTTTCACCAATATTTAGGTTTCATGCTGCACGTGGTAAGTATTATAAAAGAGAGCCTTGGCGCTGGAATATTAAAACTTATACAATTGCAAAAGATTATTTATCTCTTAGACATCGTTTAATACCTTATTTATATACTGAAGCCTATAACTATCATAAGAAAGGTAGTACACTAATTCAACCTTTATATTATCAATTACCTTGGGTTTATGATGATGATAACTATAAGAATCAATATTTCTTTGGTTCACAGTTGTTAATCGCACCAATATTCAGAAAAAATGATCCTATTATGAAACGTAATATTCATAGATTTTATATACCTGATGGTACTTGGTATGATTTTAAAACTGGTAAGAAGTTTCCAGGTGATAATAAGTATGTTTCTTTCTTTAAAGATGAAGATTATCCTGTGTTTGCAAAAAGTGGTGCAATTATACCTTTAGCAAATAATAAAGAACTTAATAATACTAATTCACCTGATGAAATGGAAATACATATTTTTCCAGGTAAGAGTAATATTTTCACTTTATATGAGGATGATGGCAATACATCACTACATAAAGATGGCTACTTTTTAAAAACAGATATTGATTATAATTACTTACAAAATAATTATACTGTTATTATACGTTCTGTTGAAGGTAAAAGTGGTATTGTTCCGGATAAGAGAACTTATAAGATTCGTTTTAGAAATACAAAGAAAGCTGATGAAGTTATATGTTATTTTAATCAGTCTGTTGTTGAAACAACTTCTTATATTGATGAGAATGACTTTGTAGTTGAAATTAGTGATATTCAAACTATTGGTCAACTTACTATTAACTGTAAGGGTAAAGATATTGAAATAGATGCAGTCAGAGTTATTAAAGAAGATATTGATAGTATTTTATCTGACTTACAAATTAATACTTATTTAAAAGAGAAGATTGCTAATGTTATATTTGGGGATTTACCTATGAATAAGAAGCGTATTGAAATAAGGAAGTTGAAGAGACAAGGTTTAGTTAAAGAATATATGAAATTATTCTTAAAATTACTTGAATATATGGAACAATTATAGTATTATATATTTTATATTTATTAGTACTTATGTAGTAGTAATTAATTGATTTTTAATAGAAACTCTATGGTTGATGGAAATAGAGATAATCAATTAATGAACTTGACATAGTAACAGTACTACGCTTATTGAAGCGTTAAAAGAATGAAGTTGCATAAGTTTCTTATGAATTAAGGTGGTAACGCGGAGAGATTCGTCCTTATATTTATAAGGAACTTATTTTTTTAAAAAAGGAGAAGTTATGGTAGAATTTATACTGTTTATATTAACTTTTGTATTTGCATTTGCATTATATTATGCTTTAGGTATTAGAAGAGAATATGATCGTTTGTATGGGATACAAGTTATTGATAAGAAATTAGAAAATAAAGAATTGTCAGAGAAAAAGAGAATTCGTCTTGGTAAGAAGAAAGATAAATTACTTAATATGAAGATGGCATCAGATATACTTTATATTACGGCGAGATATAAAATTAATGTTAAGAAGATTAATTATGTGTTGTTTTTAAATATTTTAGGTGTTACTAATGCTTTGTTTTTAGCAATAATAATTACTTTAGTATTAACGCTTGATAATATATTTTTACAGTTTTTAATAGCATTTGTGTTTTTCTTTGTGGTAATCATATTTGCTTATCATATTATTGGAACACAATTTAAGAAGAGGGAGAAAAAATAATGTACGATTTTAAGAATATAGAAAATAAATGGAAGAAGTATTGGAATGATAATAAAACATTTAAGACGGATTTATATGATTTTAGTAAACCTAAGTATTATGCTTTAGATATGTTTCCTTATCCATCGGGAGTAGGTTTACATGCAGGGCATGCTGAAGGGTATACTGCTACTGATATTGTCAGTCGTATGAAAAGAATGCAAGGTTTTAATGTGTTACATCCGATGGGATGGGATGCTTTTGGGTTGCCGGCAGAACAGTTTGCAATTACTACAGGGAATCATCCTGATAGTTTTAATATTAAAAACATTGCAACATTTAAAGAACAGTTGATGTCTTTAGGATTTAGTTTTGATTGGGATTTAGAGACTTCTACTACAGATCCGGAATTTTATAAGTGGACACAGTGGATTTTTAAACAACTTTATTTAGATGGTTATGCTAAACTTGTGGATATGCCTGTTAATTGGTGTGAAGGTTTAGGTACTGTGCTTGCAAATGATGAAGTTATAGATGGTAAGAGTGAACGTGGTGGCTATCCTGTTGTTCGCAAGAATATGAAGCAGTGGGTAATAGATATTCCTAAATATGCAGATAAGTTACTTGATGGTTTAAATGATTTAGATTGGCCAGAATCTACTAAGGAGATTCAAAGAAATTGGATAGGTAAGAGTATAGGTGCTCATGTTACTTTTCAAATTGATAATTTTGATGAAAAATTTACGGTTTTTACAACAAGAGCGGACACTTTGTTTGGTGCAACCTATTGTGTGTTGTCACCGGAGCATGTGTTAGTTGACAAAATTGTTACTAGTGAACATAAATTGGAAGTTGACACTTATAAAAAACAATGTGCTTCTAAATCAGACTTAGAAAGAACTGACCTTAACAAAAACAAGACGGGTGTCTTTACAGGTGCGTATGCAGTTAATCCTGTCAATCAAGAATTGATACCTATTTGGATAGCGGATTATGTGTTAGCTAGTTATGGTACTGGAGCGATTATGGCTGTTCCTGCTCATGATGAAAGAGATTATGAGTTTGCTAAGAAGTTTGATCTTTCAATTATTGAGGTAATTGATGGTGGTAATATAGAAGAATGTGCTTATGTAGGTGATGGTCTTCATATTAATTCTGGATTTTTAGATGGTCTTAATAAAGAAGATTCTATTAATAAAATGATTGCGTGGTTAGAAGAAAATAAACTTGGTAAAAAACAAGTTAATTATCGTTTAAGAGAATGGATATTTGCAAGACAAAGATATTGGGGAGAGCCTATTCCTATTATTCATAATGAAGATGGTTCTATTAGTGTTTTAGAAGATAGTGAGTTACCTCTTGTTTTACCTGAACTTACTGATTATGCTCCTAAGAATGGCAAGAGTCCTTTAGATGCTGCAACTGATTGGGTTTCTTATAAGGGTGGTCGTAGAGAGACTTCTACTATGCCAGGTAGTGCGGGTTCTAGTTGGTATTTCTTAAGATATTTAGATCCTCGTAATAATAGTTGTTTTGCAGATCCAGAGTTAGTTAAACACTGGATGCCAGTTGATTTATATGTAGGGGGTCCTGAACATGCAGTTGGGCACTTATTATATTCTAGAATGTGGAATAATTACCTATATGATAAAGGTTTAGTATCAGTAGCAGAACCATTTAAAAAGTTAGTTCATCAAGGGATGATCCTTGGTTCTAATGGCATTAAAATGGGTAAAAGATTTCCTGATTATGTTATTAATCCTACTGATATAATCAATAAATATGGTGCGGATACTTTGCGTCTTTATGAAATGTTTATGGGACCTATAGAAGCTGATAAACCATGGAATGATCAAGCTGTTGAAGGTGCTCATCGTTTCTTAGAAAGAGTTTATCGTCTTTATGAAGAAAAGATTGTGGATAAAGATATTGCATCTTTAGAAAGTATTTTCCACAAAACTGTTAAAAAAGTAACAGACGATTATGAAAAACTTAGTTTTAATACTGCTATATCACAAATGATGATTTTTATTAATGCTGTTTATAAAGAAGAATTTTTTCCTAAGAAGTATGCTTTAGAATTTATTAAATTATTAAATCCAATATGTCCTTTTATGACAGAAGAATTATGGAATAACTTAGGAAATGATGGTTCTATCGCGTATCAAGAATGGCCGAAGTATGATTTAGATAAAACAATTGATGCAACGAGAGAGATTGCTGTTCAAGTTAATGGGAAAGTAAGAGGAACAATCGAAATTAGTATTGATGAAGAAGAAGATGTGATTAAAGAAAAAGCTTTATCACTGTCTAATGTTTTAGTTCATACTGAGAATAAACAGATTATTAAAGTTATTGTTATAAAAGGTAAGATTGTTAATATTGTTGTTAAATAAGAGGTGTAATTCCTCTTTTTTTGTGATACAATTTTATTGTAGAGGTACTTATGATAGATAGATTATTAGAAGATTATATTGATAAAACGCGAAAAGAATTATATATGAGTAGTGAGATTGAAAAAGAAGAATTTGTTTCTTCTTTTAGAAGTGAATTAAATTCTTTAGAAATGGGAATCTTTAATGTTTTAGAAGATAATGGTATTAATACTAGAGGAATCTATATATCAGATATTATTGCCTATGGTATCTTTCAACCTATTTTATTAGGTCATAAGAAAACAATGGAATTATCTTCCTTTCAAATACAAGATTTGAATAATAGAAATATTGCTTTATATCAAGATGTTGATAATAATAAAGAGAAATTAACTTCATCTGTTTTACAAGTAGAAGAGGAGTTTAATAATATTGGTGTTGATTCAAATATTGTTTATGAACATTACGATGAAACGATGAGAGAAGTATTGAATAAGCTTAGTTTAAGTGAATTTGAAGTGATTTCACAAGTGAAAAATACTTTTAATCGTTCTAAAGATGTAGTAGATAGTATTTTTATAGGTACTAGCAAGCAATTTATTAACCAAAATAAAGATGTTGTTTGTACTAGTCTTTTAGAAATGAATAATGCATTAAATATAAGATCTGGTGATGATAATTTTGTGTTTTTAGATAGTCTTTACGATGAAACTTTAGCTGTTTTTAGAGAAAATTTATATAGAGATTTAGAAAATGAGTTGACTGAAATAGTAGATGTAGATATACATAAATTACTTCCAGTTATCACAAGTGAAATAGAAGGGTCAGACTTTTCTAAAAACAATGAATTAATTAAAGAATTAGTTGTTGGTTATACTAAAGAAACTAAGGATAGAGTGAATATTACTAAAGAAGAACAGGCTTTTTTAGATGATAATTATTTGGATAATGTTCGTAGTAAGAATTTGGTTGTTTCTTTAGAAAAAGAAAATATAATGGAGAAGAGTTTGGCGTTTTCTGAATTTGAAAATTCATTATTTTCCACTTATAATATAGTGGATAATTTAGAATTATCTTTGAAAATTATGGATGTTAAAGATTCGCTTGATCAATTAGTGGGAATTAAGATAGCTAATACTGTTACTACTTTAAATAATAATAGGGAAAGTAATATTTCTTTTACAGAAGCTTTGGTTGAAGTTGTTGATGCTAATAAGGATTTGAGTAATGGAGATATTAAAGAAATGTTTAATAAATCTAGTATGTCAACTATAAATAATGTTTCAGAAAAAAAGCTTCAATAGCAGATAAGTTTAAATAAAATGAGAGTTTTTTCGACTCTTTTTTAGTTTATATTTAGATTGGTGATTATAATGAAAGTGAAGATATTTGATGAGATGCATGAAGAAGATTTAGAGAAAGCGATTAATAGTTTTTTAGAAGGTGATATAGATGTTGTTGATATTAAATATCAAGTTAGCATTTCTTGCTTTGGAGAAGAACAATTATATTGTTTTTCGGCAATGGTTATATATCACTAGACTTATTAAATGACAAAGTGATATAATTTAATTAAGGTGATGTAATGAAAAAAATATTTTATTATTATATATTTGTTTTAATACTTCTTTTAATGGGGTTAAGTATCACTTATTCTTTTTTAGAACCAAAAGAAAGTTTGGAAGTTGGTAGACAATTATTATTTGTTGTACCTGTATTCTTTTTATATGTTGTTTTTATTCCGATTTTTATTGTTAAAGGAACGGGTGGTAAGTTAACTCTTTTCTTTATTAATAGTAAATTGTTTAAAAAAATTGTCGTATATGAACTTCTTTCTATGTTGGTGTTGATAGGAATAAGTATTGTTTTTAGTTGGTTTCATTTTATATTAATTATTATTGCAATAGTATTATTAGGAATTATTCAAATAATTATGAAAGTTTGTATAAAGGAGAAGATTCATCAAAATATAAACTTTGCTTTATGTGGAGCATATGCAATATTTTATTTAATTATAGTACTTATTTATAGTGGTAGTTTTGTTAATAATAATAATTTTATATTTATATTTTTTAATATGAGTGCTATTTTTATTATGTTAATTAGTTTTCTTATTTTCTTTTTACTTGGTAAAAGAAAAAAGAAACTTAAAACATTGAAACAGTATATAGATGTTGATAATATAAAGTTTATTAAAAGTAGTTCTTTTAATATGGATGTTAAATTATTTGTTATGGGTATTATTCTAGTACTTATTTACCGTGGTGTTGATTTTGTTATGATTAATGGTGCGATGGATACAGATATGGCTTTATTTTTATTTTATTCGTTCTTTTTACAAATTGTAATTATTTTTATTAGTCTTAATTATTTTAATAATTATTGTAAGGAGCCTATTTTTATTAAATTAAAGAAGCTTGTTCCTTTATTTGTAATATTAATATTTGCATCTTTAGAAATCGTTAATTTATTGTTTAGTAATGTAGATAATGCTAGTTCGATTGTCAGTATTGATTTTTTTAGTAGTTTTATCATTGTATGTTTCTTATTGGTGGCTTTGTTTTTATATAGGGCTAAGAATTATAAACGATTATTAATGGCTTTTATAGTGGTAATTGTTTTAAAATTATTAGGTAATGGTGTGTTTATTGCATTGTTTGATTATATAGGTTTTAGTCAAATGATAGGGGCTATATTTACTACGTTTTTAGCATATTTTGTAGGGTTTTTAGTGTTGATTTTACATAATGTTAGAGATATGAAAAGAGATACACAGAAGGTATTAGGAACTTTGTTTAATTTATGTTTATTATTTGTGTTTTTAGCATTTATAATTGTGGTACTAAATAGTATTTTCTTTAATAGTTTTAGTACTAATCCTTTTAATTCTTTAGTTTCGTTGATAGTTATATACACTGTTACTTATTTTCTTTATAAACTTAGTTATGATTATTTATAGTAATAGTGTATAATAATGGAAGAGGATGTATGAAAAAAGATAATTTTATTAGAGGGGCTTTTATAGCAACTATTTGTATTGTTATAAGTAAAATTTTAGGAATAATATATGTTATTCCTTTTCATGCGATTATTGATGCTGATGGTAGGACGTTGTATGGATATGCATATAATATTTATCAAATGGCTTTGACTCTTTCTACTGTGGGTTTACCTGTTGCTATTAGTAAAATAGTAAGTGAGTATAATACATTAGGATTACATGATTTAAAGAGAAGAAGTTATAAGTTAGCATTTATTATAATGGTTTCTGTTTCTATTTTGGCAAGTGTTTTATTATTCATCTTTGCTCCTAATATTGCTGATGCTATACTTGGTGGAGTAATTGGTGGTAATACAAGAGATGAGATTGCTTTTGTTATAAGAGCGTCTACAACGGCTATTACCTTGGTTACGATACTAAGTAGCATGAGGGGATATTTACAAGGACATAAATATATTTCTTATTCTTCAATAGGAGATGTTATAGAACAATTTGCGAGAGTTGTTATTATTATTTTAGGTAGTTATGTAGCTGTACAGTTATTTGATGTTACGACTGCAGTTGGAGTAGCAGTGTTTGGAGCTACTATTGGAGCACTTGCTGCTTGTCTATATTTATTTCCCAAAGTAAAGAGAATAAAAAAAGATGATGATTATGATATTAAAGAAGAAGAAAAAAATGTTTCTAATGGATTCTTGATTAAGAAAGTCTTAACTTATGCATTTCCATTTATAATTGTTGGTATTGCAGTATCTTTATTTAATACAATTGATATGTTGATGGTAGTTCCTTTATATGTAGAACATGGTAACTTAGCTATTAGTGATGCGGAAACTATTTTGTCTATCATTACAACATGGGGTGCTAAACTTAATGTAATTGTTACTTCTTTAGCAGCAGGATTAGTAGTAAGTGTTTTACCTAATATTACTAGTGATTATGTGGCTAAGAGATTTAAGGCTTTACATAATAAAATAAATACAACGTTACAGATTATTATTTTTATTGTTTTACCTATGATTATAGGGATGAGTTTGTTAGCACAACCAGTATGGACTATTTTTTATGATAATAATCCACTTGGACCACAAGTATTCATGTTTTCAATTATGACAGCACTATTTTATTCGTTATTTTTAAATGTTAATGCTATTATGCAGGCAGTTGGTAAAATTAAAATATCTAATATAGCAATTGTGAGTGGTGTTTTGATTAAATTTTTACTTAATGTTCCTCTGATTTGGTTGATGGGTATGTTAAGTTTACCTGTGTATTTAGGTTCAATATTTGCAACTATTTTAGGTTACGGTACTTTCTTAGTAATTAGTTTTATAACGTTAAAAAAACATATTAATATTGAATATAAGGACACCTTAAAAGTATTAGGTATTTCTATTTTAAGTACTATAGTTATGGTAGGTGTAATGTTATCTTTAAATTATATATGGCCAATTAGTGAAACTAATGTAGTACTTGCTATAGTTAAAGTGGCAGTCTATACAGTTTTGGGTGCTTGTACATACTTTATTATTTCCTCTCATTTTAAAACTTTTGATAAAATATTTGGGATGTCTGTTAAGGAGTTAATTTTTAATAAAATATTAAGAAAAAAGAAGTAGTGTTACTTCTTTTTACATCATATAAATATCTTCATTATAGTAGTTATTATTTTGATTCGAATTGGTTTGTTTTTCTAGTTCTTTAACTCTATAATCTAATCTTTTTACTTGTCGTTCTAGTCTATCTACTTTTCTCTCTAATTCTTGTATTTCATAGTTGTTTGGCATCATGTTTTGTTGTGGTGGTATATTAGGGGGAAAAGGCATGTATGGCATTTGGTTCATATTATCCTCCTTTATTCGTATTATTATATGCAAGTAGAGGGTTTTATGTTATGATATAGTGATGTGGAGGTTCTATGAGAATTAGAAATGTTAAAAATAAAGATAAGATACTTACATCTTCTCGTTTTTTATTAACTGATTATAGTGAATACTGTGGTTGTTTTAGTAAATTATTTGATAATTCTAATCCTATACATATAGAAATTGGTATGGGAAAAGGAGACTTTATTATTGGGAAAGCGAAGACGTATCCAAATATTAACTTTATTGGAATTGAGAAATTTGATAATATAGTGGCAAAGGCTTTACCTAAAATAGATGAAGATCTTACTAACTTATTTGTTATTAGAATGGATGCTTCTAAAATAGATGAAGTGTTTAATAAAGAAATAGAATGTGTCTATTTGAATTTTTCTGATCCTTGGCCTAAGACTAGACATCATAATAGACGTCTAACTAGTGAAAAGTTTTTGTCAAGGTATGATAATATTTTCGTTGATAAAAAACGAATTATTATGAAGACGGATAATCGTGATTTATTTGAGTATTCATTGGTCAGTTTTAATAATAATGGTTATTTATTTGATAAATTAACTTTTGATTTGCATAATAGTCCTTATAATGAAAATAATATTATGACAGAATACGAGGGTAAATTTACTAGTAAGGGGCAAAATATTTACATGGTAGATGTAAATAAGTAAGAAAGTCTTTTATTATATAGTATAAATTTGATATAATTATGTAGAGTGGGTGACGTATGAAAAAATTAGTTTTTTTATTGGTCTTACTTATCCTTGTTTCGGGGTGTGAGGTAAACAACTATAATGTTGATTCGATTGACAATATACTTAATGTTACTTTGAGTGATGATTCAGGATTGGTTAATAGTTCTTTTGGTGGATATAAAATGTATATTCCTAGAGGTATTTCTATTAGAGAAAAAAACGAGTATAATTTAACACTTAATTCTATGTATGCTAGTTATTATGTATATGTAGATGTAGTTTCTTTCTATTATGAAGAATTAGTAGAATATGAAGAAAATGAAGATAGTTTTTATTCTACTAAGATTGATATTAATGATAAATATGGATATGTAGAAATTAATGAGATAGAAGATAAGTATTTTATTGAAATTATGTATAATTATACTAAGATAGAGGCGTTTGTAAATGCTGATGAGTTATCAATGGCAATACTTGAGATTTCTAGTATATTAAAGTCAGTTGATTACCAATATGAAATATTAGATACTCTTATTGGAGAAAATGTATTAAACTATGAAGAGATTCCATTTGATATATTTAGTCCAAAGAGTGAATCTGTTGATTTTATTGAATATGTTAATGAATATGGTACTTATGTAGATAAGGATAATTTATTACCTAATGAAGATCAAATTCAAATAGATGAAGAATAAATAAAGAAAAGGTGAAAGTCATGAAATTATTTGATAAATTAAAAAATGCTTTTTTTGAAGAAGAATATGTTGAAGTGGTAGAAAAGAAAAAGGAAGTTCCTATAACTAGAGAGCCTGTTGCTAAGAAGATTGATTTACCAGAACCTAAACTTCTTTTTGACGAAGAAGAAGATGATGAAATTGTTTTAAATAATGCTAATGATAATATTTTATCAGATAGAGATTTATTAAAAAATGATGACTTTAGATTTCCTATTTTAGATGATGATGATTTTAAAGAGTTGGAAATTCCTAAAGAAGAGGTTGTGGAAGAAATCATTGAAGAACCTCTTTATACGAGTGAACCTGTTGTAGAGAATAATTATTATAGTAACGCAGAGTATGAGTTTCATGATGAGGGTCCTTATTCTCGTAAAGAAGATAAAAAGACTTTTAGACCATCTCCTGTTATATCTCCTGTATATGGTATGTTAGATCGTAATTATCATAAGGAAGAGATAGTTGCTAAAAAAGAGATTAGAAGTAGTTATGAACGTGATAAGATTGACTTAGATATGGTTAGGAAAAAGGCTTATGGTGTTAATAAAGCTATTGAAGACGAATATGAAGAACCTGTTAGTTTTGAAGTAGAAGAGACTACTGTTAATATGAATGATGGTGAATCTACTCCAGCAGTTGAGAAGGTTACTATTGCAGATGCAGAAGAGTATTTTCAAGATTTAGGTTTAGAGTATAATGTTGATTATAAAGATAATACTAAAGAAAAGGCTAAGGGTCGTAGAAGTTCTAAGAGTAAAGAAGAACCTGTTAAGAATGATGAGTCTTTAGAAGATAATTTATTTGATTTGATTGATTCTATGTATGAAGAAGAAGGAGAATAATTATGATAGAGTTTCTTAATGTTTATTTACCAATCATATTAATGATATTAGCGATTATACTATTAGTAGTATTAATTATATTAGGGGTTAAAGCTATTAAGACTTTAACTAAGGTTAATACTTTAGTGGATGATGTTAATGAGAAGATGGATTCTTTAAGAGGTATCTTTGATATGGTTGAGAAACTTAGTTGTGGAGTTGAGACAGTTGGGTTTAAAGTTATTGATGCTTTGGGTAATTTAACTGCGAAACTTTTTAAAGGTAAAAATAAGGAGGAAGACGATGAGTAAGGATAAGAAAAAGAATGGTTTTGGTAAATTCTTTTTAGGAGCTGCTGTTGGAGCGGGTATTGGTATTTTGTTTGCACCTGCTAAAGGTAGTGAAACTAGAAGAAAACTAAAAAAGAAGATTGATGAATTAGTGGAAGAAGTTAGAAATATTGATGTAGAAGAAGTTAAATCTAACTTAGAGTTAAAGATTCAAGAAATTAAAGAAGAACTTGCGGATTTAGATAAAGAGAAAGCTTTGAAGATTGCAAAAGAAAAAGCTATCGTTATTAAAGAAAAGTCTGAAGAGTTAGTTAAGTTAGCTGTAGAAAAAGGTACTCCTGTTGTACAAAAGGCTGCTGAAGAAGTTAGAAAAGGTGCTATTGTTGCAACTAAAGAAGTATTGGATCGTTTAGAGAATAAGAAAAAATAGTTTACTAGTGTTTTTTCTTATGATATTATATTAGTATATTTTCGATGAAAAATTATGAGTAGTTAATATAATTTATTTAAGAGACTTAGTGGTTGGTGGGAACTAAGATAATTGTATTAATGAATTACGAATTGGGAGAAATAGGTAACGCGTTATAGTTTTAAGTGCATGAGTTTATACTTGTGAATTAAGGTGGTACCGCGATTATTCGTCCTTATCTATTGATAAGGATTTTTATTTGGAAGGAGAAGTTATGAAATTATTTGATGAGTTAAAGTTGCGTGGAATTGTTAAGGATATGGCAGGGGAAAAATTAGAAGAAATTATAAATGGGAAACCTTTTACTTTTTATTGGGGGACTGATCCTACTGCGGATAGTTTGCATTTAGGACATTATTCTTCTTTAATAACAGCAAAGAGACTTGCTAAAGCTGGTCATAATCCAATATTATTATGTGGTGGAGCGACTGGTTTAATTGGAGATCCTAGACCTACTGCAGAAAGAGAGATTATTACTAAAGAGAAGCTTAATGAGAATTTAGAAGCTATTAAGAAGCAAGTTATTGATGTTGTTTCTGGTAATGTAGTAGTAGTTAATAACTATGATTGGTTTAAAGGATATGAGTTTACTGATGTGTTAAGAGATGTTGGTAAGTATATTAATATTAATTATATGTTAGATAAAGATATTATTAAGAGAAGATTAGATTCGGGGATTACGTTTGCAGAGTTTGCGTATACTTTGATACAAGGATATGATTTTGTACATTTGTATAAAGAACATAATTGTATTATGCAAGTGGCGGGATCTGATCAATGGGGTAATATTACAACTGGATTAGAACTTATTAGAAAGAAATTAGGTAAAGAGGCTTATGCTTTTACTATGCCTTTGGTATTAGATGAGAAGGGTAATAAGTTTGGGAAAAGTGAAGGGAATGCTTTATGGTTAAATGAAGATATGACTTCTAGTTATGAGTTATATCAATACTTTATTAATACTGCTGATGAAATGGTTATTCCTTATTTAAAAATATTTACTTTCCTTTCTTTGGATGAAATTAGTGATATAGAGAAGAATCATTTAGAGAAACCAGAGTTAAGAGAAGCACAAAAGATATTAGCAAAAGAGATTATTTGTGATTTACATGGGGAAGATAGTTACAATAAGGCACTTAGTATAACTAATAGTTTATTTTCTGGAGATGTTTCTAGTTTAACTTCTAAAGAGATTGAAATAGTATTTAAAGGATTAGATGTTTATGAAATAAGTGAAGATACTAATATAATAGAATTATTAGTTAATGGTGGTATTTGTTCTAGTAAGAGAGAAGCTAGAGAGTTTGTTAAAAATAACTCTATTACTTTAAATGGTAACAAAATAAATGATGAGAACTTCTTAGTTACTAGAGAGGTTGCTATAGAAGATAAGTATATTATTATTAGACGTGGTAAGAAAAAGTATCATGTTGTTGTTTATAAATAGTTAAGAGTTTACTTTTAACTTTTTTTTATTATAATTACCAAAAATTAACAGGGGGAGATTGTAGTTGTTCGATTGTTATTAATACTTTTTGTCAATATAATATATGTATAGGCAAGGAGGCTAGAATATGGAAAATGAAAAATTAATAGCAATTAGCAAAATATTCAATAGTGAAGAGATAAGAACGATATGGAACAAAGAGGATGAAAAATACTATATAAGTGTAGTAGATGTAGTTGGAGTTTTGTCTGAGAGTGAAAATCCTAGAGATTACTGGTATAAAGTGAAAAAGCGTGCTAATGATGAAGAAAAAATCGAACTGTCGACAATTTGTCGACAATTGAAATTAAAATCAAAAGATGGTAAATATCGTCTAACTGATGTATGCGATATAGAAGGAATGTTTAGAATTATACAATCTGTTCCAAGTAAAAATGCTGAACCGATTAAACAGTGGTTGGCGAAGCTTGGTAGTGAGCGAATAGATGAAACATTTGATCCTTCTTTAGCAGTGCAAAGATCTATTGATAATTATCGTATTAAAGGATATGATGAAAAATGGATTAGTGATAGAATAAGAACTATTCAAGATAGAAAGCGTTTAACTGATGTTTGGAAAGAAGGGGGTATTAAAGAAGAAAAAGAATATGCAATATTAACAAATGAGATTTATAAAGAGTGGTCTAATATGACGGCGAAAGAATATAAAACATATAAAGGGCTTAGGAAAGAATCTCTTAGAGATAACATGACAGGGATGGAAGTGGCACTTACTAGTTTTGCAGAGGAAGCTGCATATCTACTTGCTAAAAAAAGAAATCCATATGGATTTAGTGAAAATAAAAAAGTTGCTAAATTAGGTGGGAATGCTGCGAAGGTGGCTAGAGATAATTTTGAAAAAGTATATGGAGAGACAGTTGTAACTAAAATTAATAATTTAGATTATAAATATATTGAAGATGATAAAAGACTTGAAGAGAAGAGTTAAGAGTTTACTTTTAACTTTTTTTTTATTATAATTGAAATAGAATAGAGTGAGGTATTTATGCAAAATAATAGATTAAGAAAAATATTTCAAATAATTATGATAGTAGGAGTTATTATTATAATTGTTCAATTAGGGATAATGGGTGTTACTTATTTACAAAGACAAGGTAGTATTGTTTATTCAGAGAGTGTTAATCAAAGTGTTGATGCTTTAGAGGGGTATATTACTGTAGGTAGTAGTGATTTTAAGAATAGTGATAATTATAGTTATGTAGAAGGATTACAAAAGGCTGTAATTAAGAAGTATGATTATGATCAGAATTTATTATGGGAAAAACAGTATGAGAGTGAATATAATAGTACTTTTAATGGTGTAGTAGCACATAATAATTATTATTATGCAGTTGGTAGTATTGAGAGTAATGCTGTTCAAAATGCTGATGGTTTAACTGATGCGATTATTGTTAAGTATGATAGATTTGGGGAAGTTGTTGAAGAACAAGTGTTTCAAGTCTTAGGGGATTCTAAGTTTATGAAACTTGAAGTTCATGATGACTTTATTTATGTAGTGGGACAAAGTATTTTACCTCCTATGGATATTGGGGTTGCTTCTACTGGTGGAGGTGTACTTATTAAATATAGTACTAATCTTAATGAGGTTTGGAGAGCTAACTTTGGAGGGGCTAAATCAGGTGTTTTTAATGATTTAGAAGTTACTGGTGATGCAATATATGTTGTTGGTAAAGATGCTGCTAATACGGGTTTAATTGTTAAATATGATATGAATGGTAATAGAGTGTTTGTTAAAAACTATGAGTTTACTGATTCGTTAGGTTTTTCATCTGTACTAATAGAAAATAATAATATGTTTGTAGCGGGTTCTAAAGGTTATGATAATGATGAAGATAAGATAGAGACAGAAGCATTATTTTTAACTTATGATTTAGATGGTAACTTAGTTGATGGTAAGACTTACAATCCTTCTTTAAGAAGTAGATATAATGTTATTAAAAAAGTAGGTAATGAGATATGGGCAGTTGGTCATACTGAGACATTAAACTTAGATGAGAGTACTGATGAGTTAAATGTATTTGATAAAGATGCCGTTATTAGTAAATATAGTTTATCTGGAGAAGAGTTAAGTACAAAGACAATAGTAGGTAATCAAGATGATTATTTTACTGATATACTTACGATTAATAGTGTTAATTATTTAGTTAGTTATAGTTCTTCTTCTGATTTAGAGTTTAAGAGTAATCAAAAAGACTTTATTCCTAATTTAATTATGGAATAAGTCTTTTTCTTATATAACAAAAAAAAGTTGGAAATTAATCCAACTTTTATTATCTACTATAGAACTCAACGATCATTGATTCATTAATATCGATATTTAATTCATTTCTTTCTGGTAATCTTACGAAAGTACCTTCAAGTTTGTTTTCATCGAATGTAACAAATTCTACACGTTTAGTTACTTTTTCTAGACTGTTTTTAACTGCTTTATGATCTTTAGATTTTTCTCTAAGACTAATAACAGTACCAACTTTAACTCTGTATGATGGAATATCAACTTTGTTTCCATTTACAGTTACGTGTCCATGGTTAACTAATTGTCTAGCAGCTCTTCTAGTGTCTGCTAAACCTAAACGATAAACAACGTTATCAAGACGAGATTCTAATAATTTTAAGAAGTTCTCACCGTGAAGACCAGGCATCTTTGCTGCTTCATCAAAAGTCTTTCTAAATTGTCTTTCGTTTAATCCATACATGAAACGAACTTTTTGTTTTTCTTTTAATTGAGTTCCGTAGTTAGAAAGTTTTGCCTTTCTAGCATTTCCATGTTGTCCAGGACCATATGGTTTTTTTACTAGTTCTTTACCAGTTTCTGAAATTGAGAAACCAACACGTCTAGCTTGTTTGTAACTTGGGCCAGTATATCTTGCCATTTTACATTCCTCCTATATATTTTTTTACATATAGACTACATTATTTATACCGTTAAATAGGGAGTCCTTATTGTACTTTCGCTTTTACAGCTTGTAGTTACTTATTACTTTCAAAGGACACATTAATTAACTTATAAATTGCTGTTAAGTAAATATGCAGTTATAATTATATCACACTTTCTTTATTTTTCAACTCTTAATTGACTATTTCTTTTAAATATAAGGGTTTTTAGGTGAATATTCTACTTTATTTTTATATTTTGGTATGTTATTATTAGTTATATAGGATAGGTGACTTATGGAAAATAGTAATAAGAAGAAATTATATATGATACTAGCAATACTAGGAGGAGTACTTCTATTAGGAGGAGCTTCATATGCAGTATTAACTTTAGTATTAAGTGGAGATGTTGCTAATAAGTTAGTATTAG
>CAYJHI010000003.1:0-44266 GCA_964370085.1 uncultured Muribaculaceae bacterium
GAATCACGTCCGTTTGACGTTGAACCACCACTTGTCTTATGAGCAAATAATTGTATATTTAAGCTAAGTAATTTCAAAAGAATCTCCTCCTTACTCGAATTTAATATTTTTTGGATAATCATTTTCTAATTCCCTTAAAAGATCAATCATATTCTCAATTAAAGTACTAGTAATATTATCACTCTTATTAATAGTTAAATGCATACCATCAGTATCTACATTATATATAATAGCTTCTTCATCAAAACGCAATATAGCATTTATAGAAGTAATCATTATACTACTAACCGCACTACAAACAATATCTTTACCATAGTCATCATATAAAGCATGACCTAATATATCAATATTATTAACTATTTTCTTATCTTTTTTCACTTTAACAGTTATCATTATTTAACACTTGTAATTTCAATTAAAGTATATGGTTGTCTATGTCCTTGTTTACGACGATTAGACTTGTTAGACTTTGGTTTATATTTGAAAATAGTGATTTTCTTTTGTTTACCATGTTTAACAACTGTACCTTCTACTTTAGCATTTTGAACATAAGGATTTCCAACATTACCATCTAACATTAGAACTTCTTCGAAAACTACTTTGTCTCCTTCATTAACATCCATCTTTTCAACATAAATTTTTGATCCAACAGATACTAAATATTGTTTTCCTCCAGTTTTAACTACTGCATTCATACTATACCTCCTTCATTAATATACTTAAGACTCGCTATTAAGGTGGACTAAATCACTTAAACCTTTTCTATGCGGTTTAAAGCTATTGAGGCTTCAAACATAAAAATAATACCACAAAATAAAGGAATAGTCAAATATATATAGTATTTTTTTATATAAATATCGTAAAATTAATTATGAATGAAAAAGAAATATCAAAAGAACGACTTAAAATAGTTGATATCCAGTTATTAACAACTATTTTCTTATTAATCCCAAGCTTCTTATCGATCATTATTCTTTATAATGAAAAACTAATATTAGAAGGAAAAGAACCTCTTTTTGATACAGAAGAAGCTCAAAGTCTAACTCTATTAAATAGATACTTATCTTTACTTGCAACTCTAATTTTCCTATACACTGCCTATGAAACTCTAATTTTAACAAAAGAAACAATAAAAGATCAAAAAAAAATAAATTTATCAAAACTAAATTTATTCTCTTCACTATTAATTGTTATAAGTAATTTAATATTATTATATATTGTAGAAAACTCCCAAGAAGGAGAAATCCAACTATCAGAAATAATTACTTAACTAATATCTTATCACTATTAGGTTCAACCCCAAACCTAAGTTTCATAATACTAGGATTAGCATCTAATACTTTGGCAATTACTTTATCTCCAAATTTATACTCATTTTCTCCATCTAAATCAATAAACTTTTGCTTACCATAATTAAAACCAATTCTATTACCTTCAAGGTTCTCCGGATACACTTTCGCCGTCAATCCATTAGATAAAACTAATTTTAAACCACTAGAATCTATTTCCGAAATAACTGCTCCAAAGTGATGATTAATTCTTCCGCTAAAATATTGACACATTTGATAATGTTGAACTTGTTCTACAAACATATCAGCATTTTTTTCTTGTCTATTTATATGATTAACAGAACTCTTTAATTCTCTCTCCAAATCATCACCCTTTTGTTTAGATGTGTATTTAGAATCTAAATGATTAGATAAAATTTGATGAACCTTCAAATCAGCATATCTTCTAATAGGAGAAGTAAAATGTGTATATTTATGACTAGCTAAACCAAAATGATTAAATTCATTTCTAATACACTCAACATTCCTACCAGTTCTAGCTTTATACTCTGCTCTTGGTAACGTTCTAAGTATTTTATCTTTTAATACATTAGCTTCCTCCAAAGTACTAATACTATTCATTAACCTTGTTATATCCTTAGCGTCAAAATCCGTTACAGGAATATCAAAATTATATCCTAACGAACCAAAGAAATCTGTTAACTCTACTACTTTTCTCGGATCAGGAACACCATGTATTCTATAAATATTAGGCATTAAATTTCTCTCCGTAAATTCTGCAAAAGCCTCATTACAAGTAATCATAAAAATTTCAATTAGTGATTCAGCTGTTCCTTGTTTCTTACTATTAGTATCAATAGGCCAACTATTATCATCTAAAACAAAACGAACTTCTTCTTTATCAAAACTAAATTTACCAGCATCATTCTTTCTCTTTTGTAATATCTTAGCCAGTTTATTCATAAGTAATAAATTATCTTCGTACTTATAATAATCATTTACTAAAACACCATCATCTAAAACCCTATTAACATTCTTATAAGACATTCTCATTTTAGAGTTAATAACACTCTTCATAAAAGTAATATCAATTACTTCTCCACTAGGTGATATTTCCATAATACCCGATACAGTTAAACGATCTACATTAGGGTTTAAAGAACACAAATTATTAGATAAAATCTTTGGCAACATAGGAATAACCCTATCAGAATAATAAAGACTAGTTGTACGGTAAGATGCCTCTTCATCAATAATAGAACCAGGCTTAACATAATGAGAAACATCTGCAATATGAACTCCTAACATGTAATTACCATCACTATTAATCGATAAAGAAATGGCATCATCTAAATCTCTTGCATCATCACCATCAATTGTAAAAATTATTTCTTTTCTTAAATCAAGTCTTCTAGATAACTCGTAATCAGTTATTTTATCATCGATTTTATCTAAAACTTCTAATATCTCATCACTAAATTCCGGATTAAAATTACTTTTAACAACTATCTCTTTAATCTTACTATCAGGTTCATAAACATTACCTAAATGAGCAAGTATCTCATCATCCTTAGTATTATAAATAATACGGTCACCATCTTCTACTAAATCAGGATCAAGTTTAATTGATGAAACCTTATCATCAAGAACCAAATAACAAGAATCATTAACCTTCTCAACAACTCCTACAAAACGACTTTTAGATTTAGTTAAAACATTAGTAATAACAGGTTCTTCATTATCAACAAAAGTCAAAACAACTTTGTCATTTGATCCTATCGACAAAGACTTATCAAGAACAACCGCATGAATAGAGCCATCGTCTGCTTCAACATATCCCATATGCCCCTCTCTATAATGTAATGTTCCTAATATAGACCTTCTTCTTTTTAACATCAAAACACCCTCCAAAGATTACTTCTAACATTAATATAACACTAAAAAAAGAGACATTACAAGTCTTCTTTACCATTTTCCAATATTAATTCCATAAATTTCTTCGTACTAAAACTAGGAACATGATTTGAAGAAATTGCCATCGCAATAAAACGACTAGGTATTTCTTCTACTAAATTAATTACAAAAAGCTCATTATTAAGCAGTTCCTTTTTAATATGTTCCTTAGTTGCCACCCCTACTCCTAAACCTATTTTAGCAAATTCAACAACTAAACTATAACTAGCTAATTCCATAGAAGGATTAATAACAACATTGTTTTTATTAAAATAATCATCAAGTAAACTTCTTACATTAGACCCTTTACTTTGAATAATTAAAGGATAATCAACTAGTTCTCTTATCGAAACTTCCCTATCAATCAACTCCTTATATTTAGCATTTACAACAAAGCAATCATGTACTTGACGACATTTTATATATTTAATATCTTTATCTAGTTTAACATTTAAATTAATAATCATAAGATCAAGCAATCCATTTCTAAGCATTATTGTTAATTCACTAGCAGTATGTGTGAAAATTTGAATAGAAATAGAAGGAAATAGTTTACTGAATTTTTCTAAATAGGGTAATAAGAATTTTTTAGTCAACGTTGTGCTAATACCTATTTTTATACTACCAGTCTCTAAATTTTTTAAATCAGTAAATTTATTCTCAGCACTGGTTATACAATCAATTGCCATTTTAATATAAGAATAAAACTCACTACCTTCTTCCGTTAAAACAACTCCCCTTTTTGTCCTAACAAATAACTGTCCTCCTAATTGTTCTTCTAATCTCTTAACCGCTTTACTAATAGCAGGTTGAGAAATCAATAATTCTTTAGACGCTTTAGTAATGTTGCTACAATTGGCCACTACATAGAAAATACGATATAATTCAAAATCAATATTCATTATAACCTCCAGTTATGATAAGTATTATATATATGTATTTTAAATATGTCAATTATTATCATATACTTAATATGTGAGGTAAAAATTATGGTAAAACAAAAACATTCATCGCAAACTACACCAAAAATAATTGGAATCAGCGGAAATACAGGAAGTGGCAAATCATCACTTGCAAAATATTTATTAGATACCGTTGAAAATACTACACATTTAGATATCGACAAAATAGGACATCTCGCCTTAACTGATGAAGGATGTAAAATATTACTTGAAAATCATTTTGGAAAAGAAATTTTTGAAAATAATATTATAAACCGAAAATCACTAGGTAAAATAGTTTTTTCAAGTAAAGATAAAATGAATGATTTAATAAACTGCACATGGCCATTTATGAATAATCATATCAAAGAGTACATTGACAACAATCAAAATAAAATTATAGTATTAGATTGGCTACTACTACCAAAGACAGAGTATTTTAAAAAATGCGACTTAACCATTCTTCTAAATATCGATAAAGAAATAAGAAAACAAAGAATCTTACAAAGAGACAATATAACAGAAGATGCATTTGAAAGAAGAAATCAAAACGGTATGAACTACGACATCAGTAAATTCGATATCGTTCTAATAGACAATAATTACAAAATCATTAAAGAAAAGGTGAAAAAATTATGAGTAAAACGTTATATCCAGGAAGTTTTGACCCAATCACACTAGGACACATGAACGTAATAGAACAAGCCACAAATATATTTGACGAAGTTTATATTGCTATTATGCACAATCCTAATAAAAATAATCTAATGTTTACTGTCGAAGAAAGATTAGCAATGATTAAAGAGTTATACCAAAGTTACCAAAACATTAAAGTTGTATCTAGTGAAGGTCTAACTATTGATCTAGCCCAAAAACTAAAGTGCAATTCAATACTAAGAGGCATACGAAATTTCACAGATTACGATTATGAAAATCAATTAGCAACTATCAACAACGATTTATCAAATAAAAGAATTAGAACGGTGTGTGTGTTCGCAGATCCTGAATACCAAGTAGTATCTTCATCAATGATCAAACAAGTAGTTGAACTAGATAGAGATATAACAAAATATGTGGATCCATTAATAAAAAATAAAATATTAGTAAAAGTAAAAGGTGATAATAAATGAACGTAAAGATAATTCCCTTAGGAACAGTATCACCCTATTGTAGTAAAAATAACAATTGCTCTGGATTTCTTATAAAGTATAAAGGAAACAACATTATATTAGATACCGGAAACGGAATATCTAAAAACTTGTCATTTCCTAGTATCTTAAACAATTTAACTATTGTTATTTCTCATTTACACAAAGATCATTTTGGAGATTTAGGTTCTATTCAATACGCATCATTTGTTTATCATAATTTAGGTATATTAAAAAGTAAACCAACTATTTACCTACCAGATGATAATTATAATAACGAAAAAGAAAACATTGTTAACACAAAAGAAAGTTATAACAATTACAAAACATTCAACGAAAATACAAAAATTAAAATTAACAATTTATCTATTACATTTCATAATAATAATTCGCATAGCATTAAAAGCTATATCACAAAACTAGAAACACCTAATAAGAAAATTGTTTATACCGGAGACGTTGGAAACACTAATTTAAAGAACTTACAAATATTTTGTGAAAATTCAGATTTATTAATCTGTGAAAGTTCATTTTTAAGAAAACATAACGCTAATTCCACCACTCACTTAACAGCAGAAGAAGCAGCTTTAATAGCAAAAATCTCTAATTCAAAAGAATTAATGCTATTCCACTTTTGGCCAGAAGAAGACCAAAACTTATATTTAGAAGAAGCAAAAGAAGTTTTTCCAAATACAATTTTACCAATAGAAGGAAAACAATATACTAAATAAAGGAGCTATAATGAAACATATAATTAATAACCATAACAATTTAGATAAAAAAGATATAAAACATATCGTTAACAAAGTACGAATCGCTATCATAGATAAAGAAAATAACATAATAATAACAAACTATTCTGATATGTATATGCTACCAGGAGGAAAAATCGACCAAGGCGAAACTAAAGAAGAAGCAATTCAAAGAGAGATAAAAGAAGAACTAGGTATTACAATTGACACCAATCAACTAGAAGAACTATTAGAAATAAAAAATTATTTAAAAGACTACCCTATTCGCAATACTAAAAAGACTAGTAATCGCCTAACAACAACAACCTATTATTTAATCGAACTAGACACATTAGAACACAACTTAGAAACTAATTTAACGGAACATGAGCAAAATGGCCAATTTAAAACAGAAATAGTCAATATAACCAACCTAAATTCTATATTAGAGAAACCTTCTTCTAATCCAAGAAATGAAATATTTAAAGAAGAATTAAAAAGTGTTATAAAAGAATTAGAATATGTTGAAATGCATATCCACAGTACTCACTCTGATGGAGAATTCACACCTGAAGAGTTAGTTAAGCAAGCCATAAATCAAAACATTAAAACTTTCGCTTTAACAGATCACGACTGCATAAGAGGAAATATAGACATTTTGAATTCAACACCAACTGAGCAAATCAATTTTATATCAGGAATTGAATTTTCCGGATTAATTGATAAAGGTCGCCTACATATATTAGGATACGACATCGATATAAAAAATCCAACTCTAAATAAAAGATTAGAAAAATATAAATTAGAAAATCATAACTACGTCAGAGCACTAATCGAAATATTACAAAACGATTATAATATTCATTTCTCTAATAAAGACATAAACAAACTATTTAAACAAACGAATAACTTAGGTAGAGCAGATTTAGCTAAATTATGTGTTAAAAACAACTACACTATCAATACAACAGAGGCATTTGAGCAATACTTAAATCCAGCTTACAAACAAGTAACTACGCACAAAGGTATCCTTCCAACAGAATGTCTTAGTTTAATAATTGCAAGTGGAGGAATACCTGTACTAGCACATCCTTACACATTAGAAAAAAACAATAAAGATTTAGAAGCATATATTAAATTCTTAAAAGAAAACGGATTAGAAGGAATTGAAGTATATAGACCAGATCACACAGAAGAACAATCTAAAACCCTTTTAAACATAGCTAACAAACTAAATTTATTGACTAGTGCCGGATCTGATTACCATGGTATACAACTAAAACCACACCATGAATTAAGACCATATTACAGACGCAAACAATTAACTTTATTAAACAAATTAGATACAAGAAAAGGAACTAAATAAGTTCCTTTTTAATATGTAATCCATCTTTGCCAATAAGCACCACTCATAGCACCAAACTCTTGTTGAATAATACTATCTAAATACTTAGCCTTCTCATTTATTCCATATCCTTCATTCATATAAGTATACTTTCTAGTTCTAAAACATAAATCTGCAAATAATTCTGCTCTATCCTCACTTGCACTACTCTTAGCATAATCAGAAACAAAATCCACATCAGCTATATCAGAAACTTTATCAGTCCAAGTATAAAGACTGTCACCACTACCATAACTAAAACTACTAGGATTGAAACTATTCCAATCAACAAAAGGATTATTACGATTATTTTTATAATACATATACAATTCCATTATATGAAAAGTTTCATGATAAACAAGTTTTGATTGATAATTAGAGGTAAGATCCAAAACTATTCTATGGTCACCATAAACTTGTGAAGTAGCATACCCACTAGCAGTTCCAGGCAAATCTTTAAATATTTGAAAACTATAACCATTATTATTGATTAATGTATTTATAATAGACCTAGGTAAAGTAGATAATGAATAGTTAATACCTTTTAAAACACCATTAACAGCAACTTCATCTTCATCACTCGTAATAATTGCACTAATACCCTTATCAGTAAAATAAGTTCCTTTTCCATAACTAACATTTACTCCATAATTGTTCTTAATACTTAAAATCAATTCATTATTAGCACTCTTCATAGGATCAACAACAATAGATATATCACCTTCATCCTTAGGTACTTCTTCATCTTTAGGTAACTCTTGTGAACCATCAGTAGAATTATTAGAAGAATTCTGATCATCATTAGTTTCATGTTCAATTCCATCTTCTTCGTTTATAAAATCATCAGAAGAATCCTCCGTTATTTCCTGGTCCGCTTCTTTTAAGTCATCTTCCTTATGTTCTAACAACTGATCTTCTTCATCTACAACATTACTATTACTATTACTATTATTATTTTTATCATTACTAACTTGAGATGTAGTATTAAAAAACAGCAACATCAAAACAATACTACATACAACAACAATCAACATCCCAAAAAATATCCATTTATACTTAACTATTAAATTTTTCATACAACAACCTCTTATCCATAATAATTATACAATATATTATAATAAAAAAAAAGATTGTAACTTAGTTACAACCACATCCACAAGAACCACCACAGTTAGAACTGTCTCCCTGTAATAATTTTTCAATGTCTTTAGACTTCATCATCTTACCTTAAAAAATAATTTCTCCGTCTATCATAAACGTCGGCTGAGTAAAATCAAAGTGTTTAATCAAATCACAAACACAAACTTCTTTTCTATCATGAATTATTTTAACTATCTTCAATCTACTTTAATCTGCTAAAGTTTTAAATACTTTTACATAATTTATACTTTTCATAAAATCTCACAATATAATTATTTGGTGCCAATGGACAGAATTGAACTGTCCTCTGATCCTTACCAAGGACCTGTTTTACCACTAAACTACATCGGCATATAACTTCTATTTAATAATACAATTATAACATAAAGAAATAAAAGAGGAAAATAATGAATGAAAAGAAATCTTTTTTTGCACATCGTGGTTACTACGACAACGTAACTGTTCCAGAAAACTCTCTACCAGCTTTTCAAAAAGCCTTAGACAACAATCTAAACATTGAGTTAGATATCCAAATACTAAAAGACAATACTATAATAGTTTTTCATGATCTAAACTTAAAAAGAATGACTGGCTTAAATAAAAAAGTGAAAAATTGTACATTAGAAGAAATAAATAGCTTGTATCTAATAAATACCAAAGAAAAGATTCCCTTATTAACAGAAGTATTATCTCTAATACAAAACAAAGTACTCATTTTAATAGATATTAAAAATGAACCATTGTTATTCAAATTAGAAAAACAATTACTTAATATAATTAAATCTTATAAAAACAATGTCTTTATCTCATCATTTAACCCAATATCAGTACACTATCTAAAACAAAAAGATAAAAATTTAAAATGCGGATTAATTATATACAACTTTTTTTTAATAAAAAAAATCATCAATACTACATTAGATCTATTTACAAAAAAATTAAATTTTCTATCTTGTAATAAAGAGGGAATAAAATATATAAACTTCACTCACCCACTCTTCATATGGACACTCAAAAACAAAAAAGAATACTTGTACTACAAAAATAAAGCAAAATTTTTCATTGTTAATTATGAACAATACATCTTAAGTTCTTATAATTAAATGGTGTCCAGAACAGGAATTGAACCTGTGACCTTTGCCTTCGGAGGGCAACACTCTATCCTACTGAGCTACCTGGACATACATTTATTTTAGCATTTTAATTAAGTTTTTGCTATAATATAATCGGAGGTAATAATGAAAATAGGAATAATAGGTACAGGAGCATACGGATTAGCATTAGCAACAATATTAGAAGAAAACAAAAATCAAGTTACATTATGGACTAAATTTGAAAAAGAAAAAGAATTATTAGAAACAACAAGAATGTATGAAAAGGTATTACCAGGAGTAACTTTTTCAAAAAATTTAAAGTTTACTATCGATATAAAAGATTGTATTGAAAACAACGAAATGATTGTTTGGGCAATACCAGCAGAATTCATCGTCGAGACATTAAAAGAGTGTAAAAATTTCTTCAATGAAAACCAAATCGTCGTAATAGCAACAAAAGGAATTGATAGTCATAGTGGCGACTTCTTACACGATATAATAAAAAAAGAAATAGATACTAAAAAAATAGCAATAATATCAGGACCATCATTCGCTATTGATATTACTGCTAAAAAACCAATTGGATTATCACTAGCAACAGAAAGTGATAAAGTCAGTTCAACTATTAAACAAGCTTTCGAAAATAAGCACTTTAGACTAAGAACAAATGATGATTTAATAGGAACTGCTATATGTGGATCTATAAAAAATGTCATTGCAATAGCAGCAGGAATGTTACATGGATTAGGCGCAAACGAATCAACAAAAGCTATGTTTATAACAGAAGCATTAAATGATATAAAAGAATTTATTAAAGAATCTGGTGGCGATAAAAATACTATTCTAACTTTTGCCGGATTCGGAGATTTATTATTAACTGCTACAAGCGAAAAAAGTAGAAACTATTCCTTTGGTGAAATACTAAGTCATCCTAACAAGAAAAAAAGAGAAGAATATTTAAAAAATAACACCGTTGAAGGTATGTACACACTAGATGCTATTTATAAAAAAATGGAAAAAGAAAATTTAAGTATGCCTATCATACATTTAATTTACGATATAATTTACTTAAATAGAGAACCGGAGCACATTTACGATTTCTTAATAGAAAAAAAATAAAACATATAGAAAAACTATATGTTCTTTTTTTATTTTGGTGTTCTTGAGAGGATTTGAACCTCCGACTTCCCCTTTAGGAGAGGGGTACTCTATCCAGCTGAGTTACAAGAACAACATAACAATAATAGTTTAACACACCACTATAAATTACGTCCATAAAAAAATAGTCTAAAACTAGACTATACTTAATAAAATAAAAGCTAAAAAACTAACGCTTGTTGCAAATTGAGTTTTCATAGTAACAATACGCTCATATATCCCTGCAAAATCATCTAATAAATCAACAATCCAACTCTCACAATACTTAGGTATTTTCGGAGCAACAGGAAACATATGAGTACTTATAATATCTTCCTCTAAAACAGTTAAGTCAAAATACTTTTTTGAACGATCAACAGCATATTGAGGATGATTAAGCATCATTGCCTTATTATTTTCTTTGTCCTCTTCTAAAAAGAAGTCATGTAAAATTGCCGCTCTAGTAGCTTCTTTATAATTAAGATGTAATAATTTCGTAATACGATACGTCATGTAAGCAACTCTAACTGAGTGATCATGACGATCAACACCATGATGCGCATATTGTTTCAACGACTCAAATTCTTCCAAATCTAAAACTGGTTGAATAAGTTGCCAAAACTCCTTTTTATTATTTTTTTTATTAAAAAACATTCGTCACCTCTAATATATTATATAGTAAATATACAAAACTTATTATAATAAATTCCTAAGTTTTATACTTACTATAAAAAAGTATAGCATATTTTCAACAAAAACACAACATTTGCTCACGTTTTACAGCCACTATACAAGTTCCTGTAAAATTTTCTTCATATCTTCCTCTGCTTCTTTTGAGCTAATTTCTATTTTATTATCTTTATCGAACCAATCAGGAACATCACTTACATTCTTCTTCTTAACAGTAGTTACAGATGTTTTATTACTTACTTTAGTGTTTTTCCTATACTCTTTTTCTACAAAACTCATAGCAGCTTCCACTGTTTCAATTTTAAGACGTTTCCATTGACCTGCTATTGTTTCTATATAATTCTTATTTAATTTTTGATTATTAATTTTCAACACATAATATATCAAAACATTTAAAACTCCCGCTTTCAATTGTTGATCAATCATCAAATTTTCAATCATTCTTAAATCACGGGAAGTTGGTTCAACCCCATTATATTTACTTTTTAAGTAGTCATATGGAGTAATAGTTTCAAACATATGTAGCATTTTCCCTCTTTTTGATTGATCTCCTTGAGGTTGTTTTAAATAATCTGGCTGTATAGAATAAACTAAAGTTGGCAATTTACCGTTATTCTCAAATTGATAAAAATCTCTACAGCTTTTACGAAGTAAATTGCGATCAACAGAACCTCTCTCCGTTAAAGAATTCCTAACTAAAACTTGCATAGAAAGATCGTCTATATTATAAATATAAGATAAACTATTAATCAAATCTTTAATTTCTTTTGTCAATTCTCTATTATTGAACATGCTATTTGGAATACTAGAAACTAACAAATCAAAGTCTATAGTATTCATAAAATTAATAGCATTTTTAGAGTTTTTAATAATATTTTTATGCTCTTCAAAAGGTGAAAACTTACTAGAAGTAAAAACTTCATCAAATTTAGAAGTAACATCTGTATACTCTTTAAGAATTAATTTAGGGACTTTAAAACAGTTTATAATTCTATCATATTCACTTTTACCCACATTATTATACAAAACAATATTGAGTATAGGATGATTAAAAAACTCATTAGCAGATAAGGGTGAAAATAAAATATAAACATAGCTGTTAACACTATCTTCTTTAATATATGTTTTAATTAATCCAACAGCTTCCAACTTTTTTCTCGCAATAATAATATCGTCCAATTTAATTTGCATTTTACTCATCAAATGATGATGAGTTAAATCATCAGATATAAAAGTACTTTGTCTTAAATCATCTAAAAAAGTCAAATATAAAGTTGTAGCAAGACACCCAATTATAGGTTGATACAACATTGAAATTAACTTCTTTTCCTCTTCAGAAACAATAGTTTTATTTGCAACAACATATACATCCGCAGGTAAAACGATTTTTGATTTCATAATAAACATCACCACTACCATAGTATAACACAAAAAAAACAATAAAAAAAAAGGTTTTGTCTAAAACCCTAAAAAAATCAATAATGAATTATAATCAATCTTAGTAAAATATATAAGTAATAATCCCAAACAAATGAATGGACCAAACGGAATAACATGATCATCATTAGTTTTAAGTAATAATACCGCAAAAGGTAAAGCAAACAAACTTGCTAAAAAAATAGTAAACAACGCAAGTAAAGGATGTAATATTAACCCTACTACAAACATAAGCTTAATATCCCCACCACCAAGAGATTCCTTCTTAAATAATTTATTACCTAATAACATAAATAAATACATAATAGCAAACATTAACAATCCATTTAAAACATAAAACAAAGTATCAAAAGGTCCTATCAAAAAGAATTGTACTGTAATTAATATAAGGGAAATAACAATAAGAACTTCATCAGAAATAATCAAATATGTTAAATCACTAACAATAATAATTGAAGTCAAAGATATAATAGACAAAGCTATTAACAACTCCAAACTTAATCCAAAAGAATAAAAAGCAACAGCAAACATTATACCCGTAACCAATTCAATAAGCGGATAAATAGTTGATATTTTTTCCTTACAATAGTTACATTTTCCTTTTTGAATTATAAAAGAAATCAATGGAATTAATTCATAAAATTTTAATTTATGGTTACAAGAAGTACAATGAGACCTTCCTTTAACAATAGTTTCACTCTTAGGTAATCGCAATCCGACAACATTGAAAAAAGATCCAAAAGCAACTCCCACTATAAAAAACAAAACTACATATATTATATCAATCATACTCATTCATCACCTATATTTCACTGTAAATTGCAAACATCGGAATAATAATTGCTAAAATAATTCCACCTGCTACAACGGCTAATAAACCAATCATAACAGGCTCAATCAAACTTTTAATTTGGTTAACAATATTTTTATGTAACATTTGATAATGATTAGCTACTTTTTCCATCATCAACCCTAATTGACCTGTAGATTCCCCAGTTTGCAACATTTCATATGCTACAACAGGAAAAGCCCACTCGTCTTGAAAAGCCTCAGATATTTTAGAACCTTTGCTTAAATTAACAAGTGTATTGTTAATAATTCTCTTATACACCTCATTAGAAGTGATTTTAGATAAAATTTTAACACTGTCGGTAATATAAACACTATGATTCAATAACGAAGCAAAAGTTTTAGTTAAATTAGCCACTTCATTATATATAATAATATTGCCAACAACAGGTATTTTCATAAGAATAGTTTGAACAACCATTCTAAATTCTTTTACATTAGAAAACAGTATTTTAAAAACAAATACAAGCGCAGCTACAGCACCTAACAATATTAACCAATAATTTTGTATAAACTCACTAGAAGAAATAACAAATTGAGTAATAAAAGGAAGATCCGCTCCTTGCGACTCAAACATCCCCACAAAAGTAGGAACCACACCTATCAAAATAAAGATAACAACTGCAATGGCAATTATAAAGATAACTGCCGGATAAGTCATTGCACTAATCATCTGCTTTCTCGTTTGTTCCATAGAAGTGTAATATTCAGCCATATCATCTAAAATCGCAGTCAAATCACCCGTCATTTCTGCAGTTTTAATCATATTGACCAATAAATCAGGAAACTTTTTTCCTTGTTTTTCCAACGCAACCGAAAAATTTTCACCTAATAAAAGTTCATAAATAATAGCATCGTAAATTCGTTTTTTATTAGATTTAGTAGACTGTTTAGATAATATTCTAACAGCATCAATAAGTGGAATTCCGGCTTTTAAATAAGTAGAAAGTTGTGTAAGCATAAATGATAATTCTGCAGGTTTTAACTTACTATTAGAAAAAAGTTCCATTTCATAAGGCTTAGCAGGTGAAATTTTCACAATATCATAACCTTCATTTTTTAAAAACGCCTCTACATCACTGATATTTTCACCTTCAAAACTACTCTTAAAAAGTTTTCCATTACTTTTTCTGGCAGTAAAAAGAAACGTAGTTTTATTTTTATTATCAACAACAATTTTTTCTTTAGAATCATTTAATAGATGCAAGTCTTCTTCTGTAATAGTATGATTTTTCTTCTTTTTTTCCTCGATTTTATTTTGCTTATAATCTTTATCAAACAATCCAAGAAAAAATTCATAAATAACATTAACAAGTAATTTAGGTAAATAAAAGAAAATATTTACCATATGATAAACAAAAATAAATGGTTGCAGCAACAATTTCATAATATCCCTCTATTCTATAAAAAGTATACCATAGAAATTAAAAAAAGAAAATATAAAAGTATAGATATCAAAAAAAAGGAAATAACATATATTAAAGTAAGAGGTGATCAGATGTTTCAAAACTACAATTACAATCCCGCCTACGACCGTAACATAAGTAATATATCATACACGCCAACAAACTATAATAGTATGCTTAATAACTCACAAACAAGAAGTTCTATACTAAATACATTATTAAAAGGACCAGCAACTAACTCTTTAGCCACCGGAATCACAAAAGCAAAATTTAGTTGGGGAGCACTATTAACAAATACACAAAAAACTTTAGGAATAATTAATCAAAGCATTCCAATAATAAATCAGGCAAAACCAATTTGGAATAATGCAAAAACAATGTTTAAAATCATGGGCGCCTTAAATGAGAAAAATATAAAAAAAGACGATACAATAATACAAAAACATATAGCTACTAATCTCAACGACAACAAACCAAAGTTTTACATATAAAAAGCAAGAATAAATCTTGCTTTTTTTAAACTTCTTGAATTACAGTAATAATCATAGGTTTAGATTCTGTTTGGTTATAATAAAACTTACCAAGTTTATCACGAACCTCTGTCTTAATTTTAGTATAATCAACTTTTTTTGTATCTGTTTCAATAGAAGCTTTGATTATATCAAAACAAATTTCCTGAGTCTTCACTAATATTTCTTGGTTCTCTTTTACATAAACAAAACCTCTAGTCAAAATTTCAGGACCTGCCAAAATATCTTTAGTTTGTTTATTTAAAGTACAGCTAACGATAACTATACCATTTTCCCCTAACATTTCTCGATCTTTTAACACTACTTCCCCTATATCTGTAGGATTATGTCCATCTATTAATACATCATCAACTTCAATTTTTTCAAACGAATCTATCAACTTACCATTGTCAAAAGTAACAACATCACCATTTTGTTTTAATAATATATTACCTTTATCAATACCTATATCCTCTGCAACTTCAGCATTAAAACACTGATGACGGTATTCCCCTTTAACAGGAAAATAATATTTTGGATTCATCAAATTTAACATCAGCATTAAATCTTCACGAGAAGCGTGATGTAAAAGATGTTTTTTATGTGATAAAGAAACAACATTAACATTATTTTTAGCAATATCATCCATTATAACAGCTAATCTTTTTTCTACACCTTCATATGATGGCTCAGAAATGAAAATTGTATCAGTTTCCTTTAATTTAATATATTTATCAAATCCTTTAACAATTCTATCTAAATTAGCAAACGGTTTCTCTTTTTCGTCTGAAATCAATACAACAGTATTCTTATCATTCAAATCAGACAAATCCCCTATTTTGTTATTATCAATAAATAAATAGTTTGTTTTAATAGCTTCTTCCACTAAATTTTTCAAAACCTTACCCATAAATACAATTTTCCTATTTGATTCATTAACAACATTAAATATTTCTTGTATTCTATAAATATGAGCTGGCAATACAGTAACTATAATTCTATCATTTGTTCTATTAAATAATTCTCTAATAAATCCTTCAACTCTATTAAACGGACTAGTATGTCCAGGTCTCTCAGCATATATTGATTCAGATAATAAACATAAAACTCCTTGTTTTCCAACATAAGCAAGCTTTCCTATATCAGTTTTATAATTACCCATCATTGTAGAATCAAAAACAAAGTCTCCAGTATAAACAATTGCTCCATCTGGTGTATATAACACAAAGCAAACAGCATCCGGGATTGAATGAGAAACACTTATAGGAAAAACACTACATTCTCCAAATGAAATTTTAGAATGAGGTCTAATTTCTTTTAAAACTGATGAACTAACTTGCTGCGAAGTCAACTCTTGTTTAAGAACCTCCATTGTAAATTTAGTAGCATATATATTAATATCTTTTAAATCATGTAGCAAATCAGGTACTGCACCCATATTGCTTTCATGACCATGAGATAAAAATATTCCTTTTATTCTATTTTTATTCTCCTTTAAAAATTTAAAATTAGGAATTATATAATCAATTCCTAGAGACCTTCCATTACTGTACTTAAGACCAGCATCAAAAACGAATAAATCACCATTCACGTCAACAACATACATGTTTTTTCCATTTTCGTTTAATCCACCTAATCCAAATATTTTTATTTTACTCATAATTTCTCCTTTCAATTATTATTTCTTGATTTTCGCTAATTTATCAATTGCATTTTTTGCTGCTTCCTGCTCCGCTTCCTTTTTACTTTTTGCAGAACCTGTTCCATATATAATTTCATCTATTCTAACTTCAACAACAAATTGTTTATCATGTGAAGGACCAAATTCATCAATCACCGAATATATTAAACTACGCTTTTCAGTTTGAACTAATTCTTGTAACATAGATTTATAATCATTAAAAAATCGAACAGATGAATCATTTATATAAGGAATGATTATTTTAAAAACTGTTCTCTTAGCAGTGGAATAACCCAAATCTATATATATAGCACCTATAAGGGATTCAAAAATATCAGCCATAATTGCTTTTTTATATTTCCCACCGGACATCAACTCTCCATGTCCAACCTTTATATATTTGCTTAAATCTAGAGAAGTTGCATAAAAAGACAATGCATTTTCACAAACATATTCCGCCCTTATTTTTGTCATTTTACCTTCTTCTTCGAATTTGTTACTATAAAGATAATCAGAAACAATTAAATCAACAACAGCATCACCTAAAAATTCTAATCTTTCATAATCTTGCTTCAATTTATGTTCATTAACATAAGAAGAATGCGAAAACGCTTTTGTATACAACGATAAATCTTTTGGTACAATTTCTAATTTTTCAAATAAGTCTTTCATATAACCACCGCATACATTATATCAAAAAAAGTAATAAAAGTATAGTTTTATTGCTTTAAAAGTAAAAATATAGTAGAATATAATAAGGTGATATAGTGAAAAAAATATTAGTTCAATTAATTAATGTCTATCAAAATATACCAGGAGAATGGCACAACATGTGTCGACATTACCCTACATGCTCAGAGTACACAAAACAAGCAATAATAAAATATGGATCAATCAAAGGAAGTTATCTAGGCATAAAAAGAATTATTAAATGCAATCCGTTAGGAAGACACGGAATAGACTTAGTTCCAATCCAGAAAGAGGTGAAAAAATGAAAAAAATATTAAAAATCGCTGCTATAACTGCACTATTACCTTTATTAAACGGTTGTAGTGATAACAAGGAAGAAAATTTACAAATAGTTACTACTTCATATCCGATTGAATATGTTACAAACATACTATATGGGGAGTATTCTATGATTACTTCAATATATCCCGACTCAATAGAAATTGAAAACCATGAACTAACAGATAAACAATTAACAAATTACAGTAATTCAGATTTATTTATATACAATGGATTAAGTAATGAAAAAGATACAACAATACAATTATTAGAAAAAAATCCCAATTTAAACATTATTGATAGTGCATACGTATTAGAAATAGAAAACGGAATAGAAGAACTATGGTTAAATCCTTCCAATTTACTGATGATGGGCCAAAACATAAAAATAGGACTAAATGAATATATAGACAGCAGCTTTTTAAAACAAGAAATTAATGATAATTATGAGGAATTGAAGGTAACATTATCCGAATTAGACGCAGAAATTAAATTAATGGCACAAACAGCTAAAAACAAAACATTAATAGTGGCCAACGATAGTCTTAAATACTTGGAAAAGTATGGATTAACAGTCATTTCACTAGAAGAAAATCAAGAACTATTAACAAAGGATATAAATTTAGTAAAGACATTATATGGTAATAATGAGCTAACTTATATGTTTATGATTGAAGATACAACAATAAGCAATGAAATTCAGACAATAATCGATGAAAACAATATAACTATACTCCCAATAAACAAATTAGATAATTTAAGTGAAGAAGAAAGAGATAACAACGAAAACTATATAACTTTAATGAATAAAAACATTGAACAGTTAAAAAAAGAATTATATCAATAATTCTTTTTTTCATTTTCAACAAACCATATAAAGAAAAAATGAAATTATAAAAAAATATTACTTCAAAATAAGAAATAATTCATTTTACAAAAATGAAAATATAGAATATATTTACTAAGAGGTGAAAAAAAATCAAAGAAAATGTAAGTGAACTAATAAAAAAATTTGAAAACATAAAAAAAGTTGGATGGATAAAAACCAATAATTCAAATAAAAATCAAGGAGGGATATTATATGAAACATTAGTCGGGATAAAAAACAATAAGAATCCCTGGGCTGATATAAACAACATTGAAATAAAAACCAAACTTAAAAATAAAAATCACAAAATAACACTTTTAGCAATAGAACCAAATTCGAACTATTGCGAAGCAAACAGTTTAAACGAAAAATATGGGACATTTGTAAAAGAAAAAAATATCAAAATATTAAAAATTGAAATACAAGGAAATAATTTTGTGAGACTAAATGGATATGACTTTAAGGCTTTAGTTTCGTATAAAAACCAAAAAATATATATATGCATTTGTAAAAATTATAAACTTTATTCAAAAACAGTATATTGGACATTTGAGCATATAAAAAAAAGAATAGAAAGCAAACTAAATATACTAATGCTTATTAAAAGTGAAAAAAAAATAACTTCTGAAGGCATATATTATAAATACACAACAGTAGATATATATGAAAAACTAATATTTAGAAATTTTTTGAAACTTATCGAGACAGGAAAAATAACAATAAAATTCAATGTAGGAATATATAATGGAAAATATAAAAATGGTGAAACACACAACCACGGAACATCATTTTTAATTGATGAAAAATATATATCATTCTTATACCAAAAAAAAAATCTCAATTGAGATTAAATAAAAAATGGTCGGGAAGACAGGATTTGAACCTGCAACCCCTTGGTCCCAAACCAAGTGCTCTACCAAGTTGAGCCACTTCCCGAAATATGGTGCGCTCGAAGGGAGTCGAACCCCTGACCTTTTGGTTCGTAGCCAAACACTCTATCCAGCTGAGCTACGAGCGCATGCTAACGTACAATATATACAATATATAATAACAAATAAACATATGGTGGCTCCGGCTGGAATCGAACCAGCGACACAAGGATTTTCAGTCCTTTGCTCTACCGACTGAGCTATGAAGCCATAAATGGCGGTCTCAACGGGACTCGAACCCGCGATCTTCTGCGTGACAGGCAGACGTGTTAACCAACTGCACTATGGAACCAAATATTGGTTGCGGGAGAAGGATTTGAACCTGCGACCTTCGGGTTATGAGCCCGACGAGCTACCGAACTGCTCTATCCCGCGATAAAAACTAAAATACAATATATAACATATGGCGGAGGAAGAGGGATTTGAACCCCCGCATCGCTCACACGATCTGTCGGTTTTCAAGACCGATCCCTTCAGCCAAACTTGGGTATTCCTCCATATTATGGTGCCTAAGGCCGGACTTGAACCGGCACGAGGTTTAAATCTCGCAGGATTTTAAGTCCTGTGCGTCTACCTGTTCCGCCACTCAGGCATAATAATGGTGATCCGCTGGAGATTCGAACTCCAGACCCTTTGATTAAAAGTCAAATGCTCTACCAACTGAGCTAGCGGATCAAAAAAATAAATAATGGCTGCCTCGGTTAGATTCGAACTAACGCATGTCAGAGTCAAAGTCTGATGCCTTACCGCTTGGCTACGAGGCAAAACACAGTGGTGGAGAGAGATGGATTTGAACCATCGAACCCTAAGGAACAGATTTACAGTCTGCCGCGTTTGGCCACTTCGCTATCCCTCCATTAAAAAAGTGGTGCCGAAAACAGGACTTGAACCCGTAACCTACTGATTACAAATCAGTTGCTCTACCAATTGAGCTATTTCGGCAACATGGTGGGCGATATAGGACTCGAACCTATGACCCCCTGCTTGTAAGGCAGGTGCTCTAACCAACTGAGCTAATCGCCCGCAATTTCTTGATGACTTATATAATATAACAATTTTTTTTTGTTTTGTCAACTGTATATCAATTTTTTTTTATTTTTTTATAGAATATTCCATTTCTTTCATATCAACCCATTTAGACAACTCTCTTTTCAGTGATTGAAAGCCATCTTTAGTCTCATTAATTTTATATTTTTTTCTAATAGATTCTCTATAATCAATACCTTTAATAGACAATTTTAAACGACAGTTATCAGAATCAACTTGAAGAATCTTAGTTTTAATAGTCTCTCCAATTGAAACATAATCAAAAACATTTCTAACAAAATCCTCAGATATTTCTGAAATATGAATTAACCCAGAATAAAATTCATCGAACCCAACAAAAACACCATACTTTTCAACGCCTGTTACAGTACCTTTGATTATTTTTCCCACTTCATATTTCATCACGTTTAATCACCCATTTCAAATGGATTATAACATAATATTCAATTCTTATCAAGCCACGTAATTTTAAACAAAGTGTACTCCTTGGATAAAAATTCTATAATAGAAATAACCTTTTCTTGATATTCTTCGCTTTTCTTCAAAAGAAAAGAAACTTCTTCTTCCGATATACATAAAGAAAATATATCTTCACAAATAGCAAAAAAATATGTTGGAAATAAAAGTCTAGCAATCAACAAGTTGATTTCTAGCAAAGATAACCCCAATTTTTTAATATGCGAAAATAGCTGGTAAGGAGTATTAGATTTAAAAAAAATGAAAAATTTAATAATTTCAGATATATCTCTTATTCTTAAGTCAATAGTTAAGTTTGTAGGAAACAAGAAAAAATTTCCTTTTTTCCTATAATTCCATAAATTATGAGAAACTGCCAAAAGAGAACTATCAAAATCAGATTGCTTCTCAATCAATAAAGTCAAGTATAAAATTGCGTTCTCAGCCATTCCAATATAATAAGATGACACTGTATTCAAGATAGGAAATTTACCTTTTAAATGTATCATTTGTTTTTCAAAATAATCAATCTTATTTTGCCATAAAATTTTCCATCTAAAAACATAATTATTGGAATTATCACTAATTTCATACGGTAACCACAGTCTAGGCAAAGATTCAAAGATAGTTTCAATTTTTAATTCAAATACACTAGCAAATAAAAAATCATTTATCATTTTACACAACAAGTACTTCTTACCGTTGTGTGAAAAAAACAAATTATTAGTCTCTGTCAAAACAAGCGAGTAATTAATTAAATCCCGAGAAAGTAAATACTTATTAATTGAAAACACTAAATTCAAATCAAAAGTATACTCATCTATAATTAGCAATTTATATGAATCACATTTAGTAAAAACACTATAATTATCGCCCTCTTTAATAATTCTGTTAATTGGAATTTTATATTCATATTCTATTTTTTCACGCATTATATTTATCACCTATACACAGTAAAAATATATGCAATTATATAACATTTATAACTATTTCTCTCGATTTAATTTTATTAAAATTTCGGCTCCAAAACAAACTCAATACTTTCAGTACCAGAAAAACTATCAATTACAATACTTTCCGATAATGATTGAGAAATAACATACCCCGATCCAGAAAACGAACAATTAATTGAAGCCATTTCACAATAAGTAAGAACATCCTTATATGAATATCCCCCAAAATTAGGCAACATAACCTGACTAGAATTAGTCTTCAAAAAAATAATTTCATTTAATTGCATTACAGAGCCAGAAGGAATACTTTGTTCAATAACTGTATCACCATTGCCAATCACTACAACATTAAACTTAGTTAAATCAAATTCGTCATAAACATCGACAAGAGGTGAATTAACATAATTCTCTACACTCATTTCTTCTTTAACCACTGCTCCATTATTATTATAATCTTTACCATAGTATTTACTAATATTTTCAATAACACTAGTAACAACAGTAGAAGCTGCTTTTTGACTAGCGTTACCCGGACGTTTAACAGAAAGATAAATAATTATTTCTGGTTCCTCTAAAGGATACATTCCTGCAAAGGATACAATAACCTCATCCTTACCACTAATATAACCGCTTCCATCTTCTGTTGCAATTTGTGCTGTTCCTGTTTTTGCAATCACATCATATCCATCTAGTTTATAAAGAGTCCCCGTATTGCCGGCAACATTTACGGTATCATACATAAGTTTTTTTACAGCGTCAATAGTTTCAATACTAGCAACTCGTTCAATTTCTTGTCTTTCTCCAACAAACTCAATTTCACCAGTATTAGGATCAATAATTTTTTCAATAATATAAGGTTCCAATAAAATACCATCATTAGCTATAGCCGTTAAAGCTTGAATATTTTGAACAGGAGTAGTTGTAATACCTTGGCCAAAAGCAGCATTATAAATTTCTGTCTCATATTGAAAACTAATATCTCCTTCTAATTCATTAGGCAAAGAAATACCTGTAGTAGAACCAAAACCCAATTTTTGAAAATAATTATATAAAATATCTCCAGACATATATTCTTCAACAAGATTAATTGCAGCAACATTACTAGAATAAGCAAATCCTTTATCATAAGTGATATAACCCCAACCATCTGTATTCCAATCACCGATTAAAGTTTTATCAGAAGTCTCATAAGTACCTGACAAATAAGTTTGATTACCATCGTATAAACCAGTTTCCATAGCAGCCATATATGTATAAATTTTCATAGTTGAACCAGGCTCATAAGGCAATGACACATTATAGTCTAAATAATTAGTTAAATCTCTCACATTAGGATCAAATGCAGGATAAGAACCAGAAGCCAAAATTTTACCAGAATCAGCTTCAGCAACCATCATAGTCATCCACTCATAACCATAGGTATCATAAGAATCTTTCATAGCTTGTTCAACAAAAAATTGAATACTATTATCAATTGTCAAATATACATCTTGTCCATAAACAGGATCAACTTGAGTTACCTCAGTACCAGGTATTTGATATCCTTTTAAATCTTTTTGATAAGTAATATATCCATCTGTTCCTTTTAAGATATCGTTAAACTCTTTTTCAATACCTAGTTCACCAACTATTTCTTCTGTGTAAACGTCATCTTCAACAATTTCAACATTGCGAGAATAACCAACAGTATAAGAAGCAAAATTACCATTAGGATAATAGCGCTTCTGTTCCTCTATAAAATCCAAACCTGGAAGATTTAAATCTACTATTTTTTCTTTAGTAAGTTCAGTTAAGTCACGACCATAAGCACCAAATTCCGTCTGATAAACATTATCTTTAGAAAGTAAATTTAAAATTTCTGATTCCGGCATCCCTATAACAGCTGATAATTCTTTTGCCGTAAGTTCTTTGTCAACAACGTGTTTTGGAGATGTAGAACCATCACTTCTACTCTCATCCAAATATGCAATCAAAGTATATGAAGCTACGTTTTGAGCAAGCACTTCTCCATCTGAAGTATAAATTGTACCTCTAGTGGCAGGTAAAATATCGGTTCTAGTAGTTCTTTGGTCGGCAATTGTTGATAAATCATGACCATCAATAGTATCACTTGTAGCTAACTGAGCAGTTCTGAAAATAATCACAACAAAAAAAAGAAATGTAACTAGCATAAAAATTTTACTTATTTTAACACTATTTCTTACATTCTTCTTCATAACTCACATCCTATTTATTGCGTAATATCGTCAACAATTTTAATATTATCATTATTATAACTTAAACCTTGATCTTTAGCAATTGCTTGAATTTTATCTAATGAAGCCAACTCGTTAATTTTCATAGATAAACTTTCATTTTTCTTGTTCTGTGCACTAATTTCATCTTTGGTTTTTTCCACTTCGAAATTAACTTGAGATAAGGCCGCTTTAGAAAAAACAATAGTAATTGGACTAGAAACCAACAATAGTATAGCAAAAGTATATATCAATTTTTCAAACTTAGACATTTTTAAACGTTTTTTAACTTTACGCATACTATCTAATCTCCTTTACTTTATTTTTTCAATAACCCTCAATTTAGCACTTCTAGATCTAGTATTATCATTTTGTTCTTGCTCAGTAGGAAGAATAACCTTGGTATTAACCAATTTAAAATCTGGCAACATACTAGAATCTACATTAGGTAAACCCTTTATCATTGGATCTTCAATTACATATTCTTTAAACACATTTTTAACAATTCTATCTTCTAAAGAGTGAAAAGTTATAATCGCTACTCTACCACCAACCTCTAGCAAAGAAATAGCATCTTTCACACTTTTTTCTAATATTTCTAATTCCTTATTAACTTCAATACGAATAGCTTGAAAAATTTGTTTAGCTGGATGTTTATCTATTCTAAATTTAATAGGAACAGCTGACTTTATTATATCAACCAACTCTAAAGTTGTTTCAATCTTTTTTTCTTTTCTTCTCTCAACAATATGTTTTGCAATATTATTAGCAAACTTAGCTTCTCCATATTTTGAAAAAATTCTACTAAGTTCCCATTTATCATAATCATTCACAACATCATACGCCGTCAAAGATTGATTTTGGTCCATTCTCATATCTAAATTAGCATCATTATGATAACTAAACCCTCTTTCTGACTCGTCAAGTTGAGGACTAGATACACCAAGATCAAACAAAACTCCATTAACTTTTGTTATACCAAGTTTATTTAACTCATTTTTCATATTAACAAAATTACTCTTAACTATAGTAAAATTAGGTGCTATAGTTTGAAGTTTTGCTTTACTAGCATCAATAGCTTTCTGATCTTGATCAAAGGCGAATAAACAACCCCTTTTAATTCTTTTTAATATCTCACTACTGTGACCAGCATATCCCAAAGTAGCATCTACAACGATACTATCTTCAGACAAATTCAAAGCTTCAATACATTCATTTAACAATACACTAATATGCATATAATCCACCTACAAATCTACATTATCCGAAAATAACGATTCCGCTATATCAGACATCTGTTCACAATTAACATCAAAGAAGTGATTCCAACTTTCTAAACTCCAAATTTCAATTCGATCAGCAACTCCAACTATTACACAATCTTTTTTTAAATTTGCATAATCTATTAACGGAGATGATAAATTTACTCTTCCTTGTTTATCAAAATCAGCAGTTGAAGCTCCAGATAAGAAAAATCTAGTAAAACTTCTAGCATTTTTTTTAGTAAAAGATAAAGATTCAAGTTTATCGACAATGCCGTTCCACTTTTCCTGTGGATAGACAAATAAACAGTTCTCTATACCTCTAGTTACAACGAAATTACTTTTTAAAATTTCCCTGAATTTAGAAGGTATAATCAAACGTCCCTTTTCATCAATCGAATGATGAAATTCCCCCATAAACATATTGATCCCCCACTTTTCACCACTAACTACCACTTCACAATATAAATAATACTACATTATTAAGATAAAGTAAAGAATATATTAGAATTTACCACAAACACAAACGTAAAAAAGCGTAAAGAAAAAGAGAAAGTAATCTTCTCTTTTTGTTTAATATCAACAAACTAATTTACCAAAATTAATTTGTTTTTTTAATAATATGTTTTTCTTTTATATCCTTATTAATTATATCCAAAAATTCATTCCATGTTACAGTAATAGTTTCTTGTTGTCCATATAATCTATAACTAATTGTATTATCCTTTTCTTCTTGTTCACCTAATATAATTGTATAAGGTACTTTTTGTGTTTGAGTTTCACGTAATCTATACCCTAATTTCTCATTACGCAAATCTGCTGTTGCTCGTATTTGACTATCTAATAGAAATTCCTCTACTTTTTTAGCATACTCACTATGATGCTCAGAAGAAACCGGTACAATAGTAGTTTGTACAGGAGCTAACCAAGTTGGAAATGCTCCAGCAAAATGTTCTAACATTAAAACGAAAAATCTTTCATAAGATCCTAAAATCGCTCTATGAACCATAACCGGGTTTTGCTTTTGTCCGTTTTCATCTACATAAGTCAAACCAAATCTTTTTGGAGTAGCAAAATCAAGTTGAACAGTAGGAATTTGAATTTCTCGTCCCATAGCATCCGTAAACATAAAATCTAACTTTGGACCATATAAAGCCGCTTCGCCTTCACATCTCTTAGCATTCAATCCTAGCTCATCAGAAATTTCTTGCAACATATTTTCACAAGTAGCCCAATCTTCTTCATTACCAATATATTTCTCATGATGTGCATCATCGCGAACTGATAAAGAAACCCAATGATTATCCCATAATCCCACAGATTTGTAAAAATCTCTAATTATATTACACATATTAATAACTTCTTGTTTTACTTGATCTACCCTACAAAAAGAATGTCCATCTTCAACAGTAATAGCATAAACTCGGCTCATACCACTTACTGCCCCTTGTAATTCAGCTCTATACTGTTTATCCGATTCCATATATCTAATAGGTAAATCACGATACGATCTGATTTTAGATGCATAAATTTGTGTATGATGTGGACATTGAACTGGCTTAAGTACAAATTCATGTCCTTTAGGAGACGCTACTCTAAAAAGTTCATCATTAAATTTTGCAGCATGTCCAGAAGTTTCAAACAAAGAAATATTCGCTAGAGATGGACAACTAACTTTTTGAAATCCATAACGACGACAAATTCTCTCAACTTCACGTTGTAACTCGTCTTTAATAATGACTCCTCTAGGAGTATACAACGGTAATCCTGGTCCTACAAATTCAGAATTACAAAACAAATCAAGTTCACGTCCAAGTCTACGATGATCTCTTTTCTTCGCTTCTTCTAAAAAAGTTAATCTCTCAGTCAAAGCCTCTTCAGTATCAAAGCATACTCCATAAATTCTTTGTAACATCTTATTTTTTACATCACCCTTATAATAAGCTCCAGAAACTTTCAATAATTTATAATATTTAATTTCTTTAACTGTTTCCACGTGAGGACCTCGACATAAATCAGTAAAATCGCCTTGTGAGTAACAAGAAATAACTAAATCATCAGTATCCATATTGTTAATTAAATCTACTTTATATATATCATCAGCAAATTTTTCTAAAGCTTCTTCTTTCGTTAACTCTGAACGAACAATTCGTTTACCATCTTTAGAAATTTTCTTCATTTCTTTTTCGATTTTAAGTAAATCTTCCTCTTTAATTACATCATCACCTAAATCAATATCGTAATAAAAACCTTCTTCAATAACAGGTCCTACCCAAAATTTCGCTTTCGGATACAAATTCTTAACTGCATGCGCTAATAAATGAGCACACGAATGATTAAGAACGTTCAACTTTTCATTTTCTTTAATATTTATCATTTTTCCCTCCATATAAAAACTCCTATTTTTCACAATAGGAGTGCAGGGCACGGTACCATCCTTAATTTAACTTAATTTTTTGTAACGCAATAAACTTGCGGAAAACCATTACGGCTTCAACTAAAAGGTAGTAAAAGTAAATCGTTTGCTCTGTTCTCACCAACCACAGAATCTCTAATTCAAATAAACTTACTTTCGTGTCCTCATTCAAAGTCATTCAATATACAAATATAATAACTTTTTTTTTATAGTTTGTCAATTATTATTACTTACCTCTTCTATTATCACTAATCAATTCAAGATGTTCTGTTAAACACTTAATTCTTTCCACAATGCGTCTAGCTTTCACTTTGTCCACTGCATTAGAAGAAGTACTTAAATGGTTTTCAAGTTGTTCTATTGTTAAATTAGAAGTAAAGAAAGTTGGAAGTTTCTCTTCCATTCGATATTGTAATATCGGACCTAGAACTTCATCTCTACCCCATGGCGTAACATTTTCAGCACCAATATCATCAAGTAATAACAAAGGAGCAGTCTTTACCAAATAAAACAATTCTTTATAATTATCCTTAAATGACTCTTTTAAATTTCTAAGTAATTCAGGATAATAAACCATAACACTTTTAACATCCTTATTGGCAAGTTCATTAAACAATGCCGAAATCATATACGTTTTCCCGCTCCCAAAGGAACCACTCAAATACAATCCATTAATACTATCATTCTCCAAATATTTTTTAATGAATTTTTGGAAATATTTAATTATAAGTAATCTTTTTTTATCTTCCGTAAAAATATTAGCAAAACTAGCTCTCTTTATTTCTTTAGACATATTTAAAAAAGTAATATTTTTCAAAAAACCACTAGTACTAACATTAGCTATTTCAAAAGGACACGCTACATAAGAAAAAAGAATTCTTTTGTTATCTGAACTAGGCGTATAACAATAACCTGCGACTTTATTCTTACAAGAGCTAATTCCATCACAGCTAACACAGTTCTGTTTTTCTGAAAAACTATCCTGCAAAGAAGATGTATATTTAATTAAAATATCTTCTTTAATTGCAAGATTATAAACATAATCACTAAACATTTTGTTACTGCAAGCATCCATAAAAGAACGTTTTAATTCACCTATAGAACCACTCATATCAATTACTTCATTAATTTTTTTCATACAACACCTACTCCATTCAATTTTAACATAATAACAACTAAATAAAAAGAGGAAAACCTTCCTCCATATATATTAACGCTAATACATCAGCGATTAGCGACCACTAAATTGAAAAGAACTATCTTGAAAACTATACTTAACACTGCCATCAATACTAGTTAAATAAGTTTCAATATCATACTGTTTCAACCTATCCATAACTATTATATGCGGATGATTAAAATTGTTGTCTAAAGAAACACTAATCAGTGCAACATTAGGATTAATGTTAGACAAAAAGTATTCACTTGAACTAGTATAACTACCATGATGCCCAAGTTTAAGAACATCTACATTACCCAATCCATAATCCTCTAACAATAACGATTCTGTTTTAATTGAAGCATCGCCCATTAATAAAACTTTTGAAGTAGAAGAAACAATCATAGTCATAATGCTACTATCATTTTCATCATCTAAATCATAACAAAAAAAATATAAAGCATAGTTAGAAAACGACAAATTTAAAAAACTATTTATTTTAAAATAACCAATTGACTTCTCTTCCAATAAATCTACTATTCTACTCTCTAAATCATTAAAATCATTCATATTAAACATCACCTGCTCAACACTAAAATTATTCAATAATTCAATTGCCTCTCCTGCATGATCATAATCACCATGTGTCAATACCAAAAGATCTATTTTATAAATACCTATAGATTTAAAAAAAGGAATTAATTCATTTCTCATAATAGAGTATTTATTAGAAGCACCATATTGAAATTGACCACCAGTATCTATAAGAATATTCTTGTTATCAATATGAACCAACATACAATCACCCTGCCCCACATCCAACATATATATGTAATCATCAGAACCAAAATAAGGTAACAACCTAACAAAACTTACAAACAAAACTAATACAATCATCATAAAATATTTCCGTTTCCTCACAAAGAAAACAGTCAAAAACTGACTAGAAAATATAACATCAACAACACAAAATTAGGTTTTGGAATATTAATTACTAACCAATCTATTTCACCACATATTAAAGATGTTTTTTCTAAAATAAAAATCAAAAATGAATATATAGGCATTAGAAACGGTAAAAACAAAACCACAAAGGACATTGGAAATACCAACATCGATACAAAAGGAACAAAAAACAAATTAAAAAGAACACTTAACAAATTAATTTGATAAAAATTATTCACAAGTATTGGCACACTCGCTATAAAAGATATTAAAGAAATAAAGAACATTTTTTTTAATTTGCTATTAATTTCTTTTAATCTATCAGCTACAAATAATAATGCAAAACTTATTGAAAATGAAAATTGAAAACCTACATCAAATAAAAACCAAGGATTCATAATAAGAATAATAGATAAAGTAATTATAAAAACATTAATAGCTTTGACTTGAAAATAAAATAATTTATTAATTGAAAACAATCCAAAAAACAGTAAACTTCTCACAACAGAAGCTGAAGTATCAAGCAAAAAAGAATAGAATAAGAGACATACAAAAACAAATAAGTATTTAAAATATAAAGAAATTTTAAAACGAGAACACAACATCAACAAAAAAGAACTAATTATACCTATATGCATACCTGAAATAGCAAACAAATGACTAATCCCATTAACTTGATAACTTTTCATAACTTCATTATCAACGTCATCTTTATCTCCTAATAAAAACATTTTTAAATACGTATTATTAGACAAACTATTAAAATAATTGTAAATTCCACTTTTAAAAGAATTAAAAATATTAGTATTCTTCTCAATAATATTTACTGTTTCAGCATCCACTTTATAATTAATTCCCCTAACTCTTTGATACATTTTGTAATCAAAAGTATTTTCGATGGTAGGATTCTCATATACATTCACTACGCCTTCAATTAATACTGTATCTCCTAACTCTAACTCCAACCCAACATCTGAGTAATAAATTTGCAAGTCATCTACTACAAAACTTATAGAGTAATCACTATATTGAAGACTTCTAATCACACCTTTAAATTGAGTTTTTTCCATATCAAGAGAATAATTAAAAGATAAACATCTAATCACAGATATAATTAATATCAAAAATAACAATAAATAATATACATAATTACACAGTAATATTTTCCTTAAGACTAGCAAAGGTACTTTCACCTATCCCCGAAACATTCATTAAATCTTCAATCACAGAAAACAAACCATGTTCGCTTCGGTAATCAATTATATCTTGAGCTTTGCCTTCACCTATTCCTGGTAAAGTCATCAACTCTTCCATTGAAGCATAATTAATATTTATTACTCCTGTTACAGACTCCATTATATTATCATTATCAATACAAGCATCATTTTTTAATTCACTATTACTAGAACAAAGTTCTTGCTCTATATTTTCATTTTCCTTAGTTTGGATATAATTTGCAATTTCTTCAGTTGAATAAACTATAATTACCATTTCATCTGTTACCTTTTTACTTAAATTGATTAAAGACGTATCAGCGTTATTAGTCAACCCTCCTGCTTGATTAATAGCATCTATAACTCTTAATCCATTTTCTAACTTATAAGTTCCTGGAGCATTAACCTCTCCCTTCACATCAAATTGAACATAATCATTCAAAACCTCATCTTCAGTTTCTTCAATCTCCTTATCTTCTTCTTTATTAATATCAAAGTTTACATTGTTACTATCTGAAATCAAAACATCTTCTTCTGAAAAAACAAATCCTAAAGTACCAAAAACTAAAAGCAAAACAACTGCAATTATTGTCAAAATGATCTTTTTACGATGACGATAATGAAAACTCATATTATCACCTCCTAATATATTATTCGCAAAAAAAAAGAAAAAGCGCTCACTTTTTTCTTTCTTTCTCTCGTAATTTAGTTTCTATGTTAACTCTTTGTACTAACATTAACGCCATAATCAACGACAGTGCAAAACTTCCTCCATAACTCATAAAAGGTAAAGGCACTCCTGTCATTGGCATTAAACCTAAAACACCTAATAAATTAATAAGTATATGAATTACAATATAAGTAAATACCCCATAACAAATCAATGCTCCCCTGTTAGTATAACTTTTCCTTGCTATTGTAATAATTCTAACTAAAACAGCACTATACAAAGCCATTAGAACAACAACAAACACCAAACCTAATTCCTCAACAATAATTGCAAAGATAAAATCCGTATATGGTTCAGGTAAATATAAATATTTCTGTGTACTATTACCAAGACCTACACCTGTTAAACCACCATTATTAATAGCAATATAACCGTTACAAACCTGGCTACCTGTCGTTAATAAATCTTCACAAGGATTCGCAAAAGAAAATCTTTCTAATTGTCTAGCATTAATCAAATTCGATCCACTAGACATCATTACCAATCCAAATACTGCCGCTAAACCAACTAATAACATTATTATTTTAGACTTAATTCTACTTGGTATATCAACTGCAAAAAACATAATAAAAACTATTAAAACAAATATTATTGTCGTACCCAAATCAGGTTGTAAAGCAATTAATAAAGCAATACCAGCACTAACAGCTAAAGGTATCAAAAGCACAATATAATTACTCAAATTACGACTATTAATTTCATAATATCTAGCTAACCACACAATAATAATAACTTTTGCAAATTCACTTGGTTGAAAACTAAGAATCCCAAAGTCAAACCAACTTATCGCCTGATTTTGTACACTACCTATAATAAGTAAAATCACTAATATAGCAGCTATTCCAATTACCCCAATCCAGGACAGCATACCATAAGCTTTAGTAGATATTCTGAGCATAAAGAAACTCAAAATAAATCCACCACCCAATATAAGTGCTTGTTTCAAAAAAAAGTTATAAGGAGTAGTCTGATAATACATAAAAGCCGTCACATTACTAGACGAAAAAATCATTACTAATCCAAATACAAATAAAAGAATACTTAATATTAATAAAGGTTTATCAATATTACGAATAATTTTACCCATCTAACCACTCCTATCTTTAACTAATATAACATAAAATAGCCAAATTTTAAATTATTATTTAAAAAAGATTAACAATTTTACGATATAAGAATATCTTATATTAGAACAAGAAAAGGAGGCTGAATCTATGTATTATTATGGAGGAGGTAGTTGTGGATACCCAACGCCTTGTGCATATCAATCATGCAATACGACTGGATCTAACTATGCAATCATTTTAGTATTATTTATTTTATTAGTAATCGTAATTGGTTGTAGATATGGTCAATAGATAAAAGGAAAACTTTCCTTTTTTCTTTTTTTATGCTATAATGACAACTGTAAAGAACGAGGTGCCTATGTTAAAAACAACTGATATATTAGATGAAAAAGAGAAAATTTTAAGAACAGTGAGCGAGGAAGTAATATTTCCTTTAACAAAAGATGATAAAAAGAATATTAAATTAATGATTGAATATTTATTTAACAGTCAAATTGAAGAAAAGGCAGAAAAGTATGATTTAAGGCCTGGTATGGGAATGGCTGCTATCCAACTTGGAGTTCCAAAACGTTATCTTGTAGTAGTACATGAAGTTGAAGAAGGATTGTTCGATGAATATATTGTTATCAATCCCAAAATAGTAAGTAATTCAACGGAAAAAATATTTGTGGACGTGGGTGAAGGATGTTTATCAGTAAACAGAGAAGTAGAAGGAATAGTACCTAGATATGCTAGAATAACAATTGAAGGATACGATGAAAAAGGTAATAAAATCAAAATAAGAGCAAGAGAAGACTTAGCAATAGCTTTTCAACATGAAATAGATCATTTAAACGGAATATTATTTATGGATCATATTGATAAAAAGAATCCATTTAAAGATAAAGAATTATATCGCTCAATATAATTCTTTTTTTTGGCACTTAACCTAACAAATTATTGCACAAAAAAACTCAACTTTCGTTGAGTGAATTTCTTATGGTGGAGAATAGCGGGATCGAACCGCTGACCTCCACGGTGCAAACGTGGCGCTCTCCCAGCTGAGCTAATTCCCCATAACTAGTAATTAATTACCAGTAGTTGAATTATAACATAAATATTTTTTTAAAGTCAACATTTTTTATGAATTTTTTTTCTAAAATAGCCCTTTCACTATATATTTTATCATTTATCTTAAAAATATGTCTACTATCACGATACATTTGCTCTATTGTTTTAACAATTCTACATTTATTAAAATTCAATCTATATAAATATCTTTCCAGCAAAAATTTGTTAAAGTAATAATTTCTCTTTTTCCACTCTACTCCAAGTTTAATACCAAGTAAAGTAAGAAGAAACAATAAATTAATTGAAATACCAAAAGTAAACGACAATAATAAAAAACTAATCAAAAGGGACCAAGAAATCACAATTGTAATATTAAAACTCATTTTATAAGAAAAGAAAAAACTCAAAATTATATTAACTATTCTTCCTCCATCTAAAGGATATATTGGCAACATATTAAAAAATAATAACGAATAATGAATAGTATTAACCAAAGATAAAGTACTAGCACCAAAATCAAACTGCATAATTAACATATAAAACAATATTTGTCCTATAGGACCTGCTATCAAAACAAAAAATTCTTCTTTTAAAGGTTTATTTAATATATCTTTAAATACTGTAGAACCCCCATATAAATACAAAGAAATATATTCTAGTTTCCATTTAAATAAAGATCCCACTACATAATGACAAAATTCATGAACAATGATAAATATAAATAAAATACAAAAAAATTCAAACAAACCACATAATATAGAAACAAAACACAATATAAACATTGAAAAATGAAACTTAATTTTAATATTAGTTAATATATTGATTATAATCTAAATACTCCCCTTCTCTTTCAAATACTAAATATATATTATCACCAATAGTTTCACCTATTAACATTCCCTTTTCAATATAATCATACATTTTATATGAATTTGTTTCAATATTACTATACCATACATCTATACCATTAACTTGTTGAACAATAATTGTTTCTCCATAATTATCTTTATTACCAATAAAAACTACTATTCCACTTTCTAAAGCAGGCACTAAATAATTATCACTAACCAAAAGCATAACACCTTCATGATACAAACTAGCATTTTCATACTCTAACTTTTCATCAAAAACTGGAATATCTTCATTATTAATAGGAAGAACAGAACCAAAATTATCTTCATACCACTCACTAAACATCGCAAAATTCCAACTATCATCATAAACTAAATTCAATTGCTTTTCGCTGATAATATCACCTTTAATCAAAATCATAGCAGTAACAGTAATAACACACGTAACTAACAATCTATATAAAAAATTAATCACTCTTTTCTTATTAAAAAAAACATAATCATTACTAGTACCTAATTTATTAATTCTTTTCAAAGTATCACCCATTTAATTATATGAATATATTATTAATTATTGCGAACTTCTTAAATATAATTTAACCAATATAACACTAAAAACAACATTTAATATCAAACTATGGCTAAACTTATAAAAAATATCATATAAATTAAAACTATTACTTAAAAACCCAATCAAAAAAGAACTAACTAATTCATAATAAAATATAATACCTACTGTGAAAGTAATTATTTTAAATAATGTCATCTTTATTTTAAAATTACCTATTATAATAACAATACTCAAAAATATAAAAGCATTAAACCCAATTATTAAAGAAAAAAACAAATCATAAACTATTCCAAAACAAAAAGCATAAATAAAAAGCAATTTCTTATTATCGTTAAAATAAAAAGTTAAATAAACTAAACTAACTACACTAAGCATAGGAGTTAATAAAGATAAATCATTAAAACTAAAAGGCCATATATAGAAAAATAACCAATCTAAAAAAATTAAGATTACATTAAAAACTACTACAAATAACATTCTCATTTCAATACCGAAACATAATATATTTCATTATAATCAATTAAAGATTCAACATATACATTAAGTTCAACTCCATTTTGATCATTCTCTATTCTCTTAACTTCTCCAATATAAATTCCTTTTATAAAATTATCACTAAAGCCACTAGTAGTAACAACATCTCCTACTTTTATATCATTATATTTACCAATACCCTTAATTACTAAAAGATTATCTTCATATTCTTTTAAAAGACCATAGACCTCTCCAATCTTAACTGATACTTGAAAGTTCTCATTAACATCTGTTAACAAATTAACCTCACTACTAGAATCAGTTGTTTTACTAATTTTACCAATCAAACCATCGTTAACAACAACACTCATTCCTACAACTATACCATCTTTTTCCCCTTTATCTATCGTTATTGTTTTAAACCAATAATTAATTCCTCTATTAATAACAGTAGCATTTACCACCTCAAAATCTGTAACATTACTATTAAGTTCCAATAATTCTTCTAATCTATCTATCTCCATATCTTTCTCTTCTATCAAAGTATTTAATACCAATTGACTATCATTACTCTCATTAACAAAAGGTAAAACTAACACTTTATAAATACCACTACCTACATCTTTAAAAAAAGATGTAACAGGATTATAGTTTTTCCCATTATTAATAAAATACATCACTATAAATATAATTACTAATATCATCAATATAATAGCTACTATCTTTTTAACATTACTTTTCTTTCTATACATATAGCCCTCTTACAATATATTTTCTTCATAAAAACTCAAATACCCACTATTAGATACGATCAAATGATCAATAATAGGAATCCCTTGAACTTCCCCTATTTGTCTTAATACTTTCGTAAAATGTATATCTTCATTACTAGGAGAAAGATCCCCAGATGGATGATTATGCACACATACTACACAAGCTGCATTACTAAGGTAAGCTTCTTTAAAAACTTCTCTAGGATGCACAACACTCTTATTAAGAGTACCAACAAATAATAATTTAGAATTAATAACAAACTTCTTATTATCTAAATATAAACAATAAAAATGCTCCTGCTTCTTATCATAAAAAAAATATTTAACATATTTATATATATCACTAGCAGTCCTAAGTTTCATTCTTACTTTAGAAGGTTTCAAATAAACTCTTTTCCCAATCTCAAGTACCAATAACAAATCAATTGCCTTAGTCATACCAATACCTTTTATTTTAGTTAAAGAAGCATAATCTAAATTTTTAAAGTTTTCAAAACCTCCTATCACATCTAAAACTTCTCTAGCCAACACATTAACAGATTTATTCTTAGTACCCGTCTTAAGTAATAAAACTAATAACTCATAATCTGATAAATTCTCTTTTCCCACACTAAGAAACCTTTCTCTAGGCCTATCATTCTTAGGAACATCTCTAAAATTTAATAACTCATTCACTACCTAAAACCATCTCCTCATAACTAGATAAAATTGTATTTAAAATAGCTTCTATTTCTTCATCACTATCACTGATACTAAGTAAAATATCAAACTGAACTAAATTATTAATAAATTCAAAATTATCTATAATCTTTTCGTTTATATATGTTTCTATTCCCAAGTTCATAAAATAACTATTAAGTTTATCAATATTATCACTATTCTTAGTCATACCTACATAACAATAATACTTTCCCTCTATTACTTCCAACACTTTAAAAGGTAAATTACTAGTAGCACTCTCATACTCTTCTATTGAATCATAAATACCCTGTTGAAAATAATAAACTTTATTTTGTTCATTAAACACCATTTCATTCTTCCTATATTGATCAAACATAAAATTACCAAACAAAGATCCTAATACAACTGCAATCAAAATAGGTACTATAAAAGTTTTATTCATTATCATCACCACTTATATTATATTGAATAAAAACAGAAAAAAATGTCGAAATAAAAAAATAAAATAAAAAAAAGAAGTTGCTAGTTCTTAATACGTAACAATTTCTAATTCATAAACATTATTAGTAAAATCAATCAGATCACTAGAAACCACTATTTTTTCCTTACTACCATCTGATATATAACGATTAGTTTCCAATGATTTAAAGACCATTTCTATATCAAATTCTAAACCTTTATTATCATACGCCCTAACTCTCTTAATAAACAAAGGATTAAAATCTTTAGAAAAACACGATACTTCTGGTTTCCACCCTACTCGCAAAGTAGTCTTAGTAGAATAATTACTCCCATCATAACTAGCATTAATAATTTTATCAAAATTATCATGATTCATATTATAAGGAGATCCAAAAGGTAACGCAATTATATTAACAAATTTATCAGGTATAATATTATCTAGTATTTGATACATTTCAACTACTTCACTTTGAGCAACTTCAGAATTAACATTAGTAAAATCAACATGATTAACAGTATGATTACCTATATCATAACCATTATCTATAAGCCACTCAATAATTAAGTTATTATATTCTACTTGATTAAACAAACCCTTATTTAAAAAGAAAGTAGCAGTAACTCCATAATCAGGATATTTCTCTTTAAAAGATTCAAGTATACCAACCGCACTATTAGGATCAATGATAATCTCTCCATTTTCATCAAGACCTAAAACTTTAAAATTATCTTCTCTACCATCATCAAAAGTTAATACTATAGGACTTTTACCTATTTCTACATCTATTATACCATCTACATAATCACTAAGTCTAATCATACGATAACCACTTTGATAATAAAACTCTAAATCTTCTCTAAATGCATTAGCAGTTCTATTATAACCATTCTTATCAACATTACCTCCTATATAAGAAGTACTATCAACATCAACAATACCATGATACATCATAACAGGAATTTCCCCAAGTTCATTAACAGCATATTCTGAATATAAATTAGGATCAATTCCTAAAGAAACAATTACTTTTATAACAACATCATTTACTTCTTGAGAAATAACTAAGTCTTTAGAAACATCTAAAGAATATTCATATCTCTTTTCTAACACAAAACCATTATCACTAACATATTCTTCTAGTTCCACAATAGATTTATTTTCATAATTAGAAATAGTAACGTTTTCCTCATTAACTTCCTCTTTATTAAATAAATAAAGAGAAACACTTATTATTAATACTACAATAATAACTACAATCATCTTTCTCATAACTATTATTCCTTTACTATATACATTATAACATAAGAAATATATAGTAACAAATAATTATAAAAAAACTATAATATTATAGGTGAATACTATGTTTTCAAATAAAAACCATAATTTCTTTTGTCGTTGTGAGTCATGCAAAGCAAAGAAAAGACATAACAGATTTTATCCATTATGTCTAAACGCTTTAATAGTAATTATATTGTACCAATCTATTTTAACCATCATCGTCACAGACAAAGCAAATGCCATTATTCTATTCTTAGAATTATGTTTATTATTCTTCGGATGGTTTTGGATCCTGTTTTAATAAAAAGTCACTAGTCTTCTCCATATATAATAAATAATTAGATAACTTAATACAATTAGAGAGTTCTGTATTATCAAAAACAACCTTATCAGGCAACGCCAAAATGCAATATAAAAGGTATTTCTCTTCTTCTAATAAAGGGTACTTGCTCTCATATTGTCTAAATAAAGAAAGAAAATCAAACTTTTGATAATTGTTTCGATAGAAAATAATCAAATCATAAATAGGATTTCCTTTATTAGCTTTATTCCAACTTAACAATATTTTTCTATTACCAGCACCCGTTATATAATGTGATAAATCAAGATTATTATGTAATTGAACATTACGTTCTTTTAATTTATCTTTTATAATTTTATACCATCGTTCTAAATATTCTCTAGAGTAATATATTGCTGCATAAAACTGAGAAATATTTCTAATCAATGAATATTCACTTGGAGACATAAAAACTCTTGTCTCAATAACATCCTGTAAATCATGATAATAATGATCTAAATAATCTAATTGTTTAATATATTTTTCGTATATTTCTTTAACCTCGTCCAAATCCAAAATCTTATAATAACTAGTTTGACTATGCAAATAACTAGCAATTGTAATTAAATCCTCTGCTTTTTGCTCATCAGGAATATCATTTTCTTCAATATAAGGATAAATCTCATAGTTATCTTCTTCTATATTATTAATTGGTTTAACATAATAAGAAAAATTTCTAGATTCTAAATAATTATATACACGGTAAAGATCTTTAACTTTACTTTCTTTTATTATATATTTTTCATTATCAGTTTCTATCATTCTAAGATCACTTTTAATATTAATAGACTTAGCTTTAATTTTATACTTCTCTAATAAATCATTGATCATTTTACCATAGTAGGTACAACAATTTTACTTCCTAACTTAAATTCTTCTAAATTATTATAATTCATAAGTTCTTCTTTAGTAACATTATACTTATCAATTACTGTATCTATCGTATCATTCTCTCTAACAATATAAACATAATATGTCGAATAAGTTTCTTCACCTTCACCTAAATTATTAAAAACAGAACCTATTTCCATAGTATCTCGACTTTCTTCTTTACTTAAAACTTCTTCTTTTAATTCTATTACTTCAGGAACATCTAATATTTCTACTTTCTCTTCCATTACTATTACTTCTTTTTCTTCTAATTTGTCAATTACTAAATCAATATGCACTTTCAAAATCTCTTCATTAATAATCTCATAATAAAAATCACTAATAGCTAACGTAGCATTACTACAATCATACTTATCTTCCATTAAAATAGAAACAGGTATAGTATGAGTGAAATTTTCTTCAATTTGACTAGCCTCAGTCATTTTATAACTACCTGCAATATTAAAATTACCTTCTAATTGATTAATATCCATGAATTTAATATCATGTTCAACAGAAATATCAGTTAATTCCCCAATCATTGTTTTAAATAATATTTCACTTGTAAATGGTATAGTTTGTTTCATACATTGTCCTCCTTTTCAAAATAATTTTATGTTCAAGATAAAAAAAAAGAACATTATTTAATAATTTTAATGTTCTTTTTAGCTTGTTCGTTATATAAATAATTTAAATATTCTTCTTGCGATGTGAAAAAACCACATTGTGCTGTTGAACATTTATCAAGACATAACTGTTCAAAACCATTAGGTATCTCTCTAATCTTTATATTAATAATCTTTTTCTGTCCATCTTCCATTTTAAATAAATATCCTTCTTTCCTTAATTAGACTGTCACTTAAAAATATTATATCATACATTTCTAAATAATTATCAATAAAATAAAACTTAATATCATCTCTAACTTCAGAAGGAACCTCATCTAAATCAAATTCATTATCATTAGGTAAGAAAATAACTCTAATCCCACTTCTATGTGCACCAATAATCTTTTCTTTTAAACCACCTATAGGTAACACCTTACCACGTAGTGTTAATTCCCCAGTCATTGCAATATTATTAGGAACTTCAACATCTTTTAAAAGACTAATTAAAGCAGTTGCTAAAGTAATACCTGCACTAGGACCATCTTTATTAATAGCACCTTCTGGTACATGAATATGAATATCCAACAACTCAATATCTTCAACTCTAAGATTAAACCTACTAGCATTACTCTTAATAAAACTAAGAGCCAAATGAGCAGACTCCTGCATAACATTACCTAAAGAACCAGTTAACAACAATTGACCGGACCCTTTATAATAGCTTGCCTCAATCGGTAACACATCACCACCAGTACTAGTATACGCCATTCCATTTACTACACCAACTTGTGAGTCATTAACTTTACTAGTATAAAGATATTTTCTTTTACCTAGTAATGATTCTACTAAATCTTTATCAACATTAAAGTAAGTAATATCTTGATTCATTAATAACTCTTTAACTAATTTACGAAGAAGGGACGCTAGTACTCTTTCAAGTTCCCTAACTCCTGCTTCTTTTGTATAGTAACGAATTAATTCTAAATAAACATCTTCTTCAAATTGAACTTGTAACTGTGTTAATCCATGTTCCTCTAATTGTCTAGGTATTAAATAATTCTTAAGTATATCTGCTTTCTCATATTCTGTATAAGAAGAAATATCAATTATTTCTAAACGGTCTCTAAGCTCATTAGGTATTTGATCTAAGTAATTAGCAGTTGCAATAAAGAAGACATTAGAAAGATCAAACTCTTCTTCTATATAATGATCTATAAATTTATGATTTTGTTCAGGATCAAGTACTTCCAGTAATGCACTAGCAGGATCTCCTTTAATATTCTTAGTCATCTTATCAACTTCATCTATAATGAATACTGGATTAGCAGTACCTGCTTTTTTCATACCTTGAATAATACGACCAGGTAAACTAGCAACATAAGTACGGCGATGACCAAATATTTCAGCTTCATCGTGAATACCACCAACACTTATCTTTGTAACATGACGATTTAAACTTTTCGCAACACTACTTGCAAGTGAAGTCTTACCAACTCCAGGTGGACCCACTAAACAAAGAATAGGACTTCTAGAATTATTTGTGTTTTGTTTAACTGCAAGATATTCTAAAATACGTTCCTTTACTTTCTCTAAACCATAATGGGTCTTATCTAATACATCTTTAGCTTTATATAAATCAGTATTATCACGAGTAAAAGTCTGCCAAGGAAGTTTCATTAACCAATCTATATAATCACGAATAACTCCTATCTCTTGCGAATTGGAACTAAGCATACTATATCTATCTAATTCATGCTTAATACGATTACGAACCTTAAAAGAAGCTTTTAAATTCTTAAGTTTTTGCTTCAAAGAATTAATTTCATCTTCTTTATCATTAACTTCCCCAAGTTCTTTCTTAATAACCTTAAGTTTTTCTCTAAGAACATATTCTTTCTGAGACTCATCTAAAGAAACACTAACCTTCTCATCAATTTGTTTCTCTAGTGCTATAACCTTAAGATCTTGTTCAATATCCTTAATAAGAAGTCTAACTCTATTCTCAGGAATAACCTCTTCTATATATTTAGACTTATTAGAAACAGATATAGGTAAAAAAGCTGCAACTACATCAGTTAAACGATCTAAATTATCTATATTACTAATTTGTGATAAAACAGCATTACTCATATAAGGAGCTTGTTTAACATAACGATTAAGTTTCTTATTAAGACTACGTATATAAGCCTCTTCTGTATTAATATCTAATGAAGAAACATCTATATCAGAAACAGATGAAATATAATAATTATCAACTAAGTCATAAGCATTAACAACTACTCTCTTAAAACCCTCTATAACAATACGAGTCTTTCCATTAGGCATATCCATTTTAATTTTAATATTACCAACTACCCCAATAGAAGGTAAATCAGTAACATCAGGGTTAATTTCCAAAGTATTCAAAGGTGTAACTACTAAAAATTGATGAAAATAATTACTTTCAGATAAAGCAATTAATTCTTTATCTAACTTCTCATCAAACTCTAAACGAAGTTCTTGATAAGGAAATAAAACTAAGTTTTTCAATATCATAACAGGTAATTTAGTACTTCTCATAATTAACTCCTTACAACTGTTAATTATTATAACAAAATAAGAAAAAATAACAAGAGTATTAACATAAAAAA
>CAYJHI010000004.1:0-6761 GCA_964370085.1 uncultured Muribaculaceae bacterium
GTGATGTTTCACGTGAAACGTTTTAAATTTTATTTTATTATTAAGGTGTGGTTTCACGTGAAACATATAATAAAAACATTTTAATTATTAGAATGCTTGAAATATCTGTGTATATGTTGTACTATATCTTTGGTGCAATAAAAGACGTGGAACCAGGTCAGGATCGGAAGATAGCAGCCTTAACATTAGTTTTTTATGTGCACCTTTATTTTGGAGTGAATTATGAATGAAAAATATATGGAGTTAGCTTTTGAACAAGCTAAAATTGCTTTTTCTGAGAATGAAATACCTGTCGGCGCTGTAATTGTTTATAATAATGAAGTGATTGCTAGTGCTTATAATACCAAGGAAAAAGATAAATGTGTTCTAAAACATGCGGAAATAACTGCTATAACTAAAGCTAGTTCTGTTTTAAATAATTGGAGGTTGCTGGATTGTATTATGTATGTAACAATGGAACCTTGTCCTATGTGTGCGAGTGCTATTAAGCAAGCAAGAATTGGTACAGTTTATTATGCTATGGATTCTGGTGTTGAAAAAAATAAAAAAATTGTAAACTATATTTTTGGTTTAACTGATATAAATCCTTCTGTTGAATTTTATAAGATGAATTATAATAAAATAGATAATTTAATGAAAAAATTCTTTGTGGAAAAACGAAAAAAATGAAATAACTGATTGAAAAGTGATATAATATTTATGAGAGAGGTGGGAAAATGTATCAAGCTTTATATAGAAAATATCGAGCTCATAATTTTTGGGATGTTTATGGGCAAGAAGAAATAGTTACTATATTAAAAAATAGTCTTGTTTATAATAAAACGAGTCATGCCTATATTTTTTCTGGACCTAGAGGTACTGGGAAAACGACTTTATCTCGTATTATTGCTAAATCTATTAATTGTCTACATTTAAATGAGGGAGAACCTTGTAATGAGTGTGATAATTGTCTGCAAATTAATGATAATAATTGCATTGATATAATTGAAATTGATGCTGCTTCAAATAATGGTGTTGATGAAATTCGAGAAATTAATAATAAAGTAAAATTATTACCATCTTCACTTAAATATAAAGTATATATTATTGATGAAGTGCATATGTTAACGATTGGAGCGTTTAATGCGTTGTTGAAAACGTTGGAAGAACCGCCGGAACATGTTGTTTTTATTTTAGCAACCACTGAATTGCATAAAGTTCCTATTACTGTTTTGTCTAGATGTCAATGTTTTTTGTTAAAAAAAATTCAAGTTGACACTATTGTGTCAAAGTTGAATCAGATATTGTCTGTGGAAAAAATTCAAGTTGAAAAAGACGTTCTAACTGCTATTGCGGAATCAGCAGATGGTGCATTGCGTGATGCGCTAAGTTCTTTAGATCAATTGTTATCTTTTTCAAATCCTGGGGAACCTATTACATTTGATATGTATAAAAAAATAAATGGAATTATATCAATAAATGAAATTTCTTCTTTTTTGAAATTTATTTTTACTCAAGATAAGGTTAGTCTTTTATCTTTTCTTAACGATATTACTGCCAGTGGAAATGATGTTGTTCAAATTATGAATCAAATTATGGGTTATTTACATAGTCAAATTATTGAATATTACTCATCTAATTGTGAGTTGTTTAGTTCTGTTAATGATTATATTATGTTGGCTAATTATATTAATTTATTACTTCCTGATATGAAACGTAGTTTTAATGCTAAAATGTTATTAGAATTTAAGTTATTAGAATATATGATTAAGTGCGAAAATAACCAAAAATTGGTAAAAATGCCAGAAAATTATTTCCCGGGAAATAATTTGGTCGAAAAAAACAGTGGTGAAACACTAGAAAATTATTTCCCGGGAAATAATTTGGTCGAATACAAAGATAGTAACCCTGTCGAAACAAAAGATAATGCCCCTGTTGAAATTAATAGTGATACACCTAGTGGGGATAATGTTGATAAAATGATTTTAGTACCAACTAACAAGATTATGTCTGATGAATTAATAAATATTAGAATTAATAATTCGTTTTGTAATGCTAATAAAGACATTTTAGAATCAATGAAAAGCGTTGTGGAAAATTTAAAAACGTCTAATAATAATTTGGTATCTTTATTAGTTGATGGTTTGCTAAGAGTAGCATCAAGTACTAATGCTATAGTTTCTTTTAAATATGATTCTCTAATTTCTCGTGCAGAGCAAAAAATATTGGAATTGGAAAGTTTGTTTGAAAAGGAATGTGGTAATTCTGTTAAATTGGTTTTTATACATGATGATCGTTGGGAATTGACTAAAAATGAATATATTGTTAATATGAAAAACAAGGTTACTTATAATTATATAGAGGAACCTGAAAGTTTGTTGGATGAAACTGTTTATGATAATAATGAAGTTTCTGAAATCAAAAGTTTGTTCGGTGAAATGGTAGAAATAGAAGATTAGAAAAGAGGATTTATATTATGAATATGCAAGCATTAATGAAACAAGCTCAAGCTATGCAAAAAGATATGCTGAAAGCTAAAGAAGAAATTGATAACACAATTGTTGTTGAGGAAAATGAAATGATTAAAATTACTGTTAAGGGTACTAAAGAAGTTGTTTCAATGGAAATAAAAAATAAAGAAAGTTTTGAAGTAGATGATTTGGAAATGTTGGAAGATTTAATAATAGTGGCTTTAAATAAAGCAAATACACAAATTGATAAATTATCAGAGTCGAAAATGGGTAAGTACAGTAGTGCTATGCCAGGATTGTTTTAGGTATAGTTATGTATCCTAAAGCGATAGAAAATTTAGTGGAAAGTTTAAAATATTTTCCTGGAGTCGGTTCTAAAACAGCTGAAAGATATTGTTTTTCTTTATTAGATATGGATAATGATAGGGTTGATTTGTTAGTTGAGAGTATTATGGAAGCTAAAAAGGCTATTAAACCGTGTTCTGTATGTAATTCTTTAACAGATAAGGATTTATGTTCTGTATGCAGTGATAATTTAAGGGATGACTCTTTACTATGTATTGTTGAAGATGTTAAATCTGTTTTCTTGTTTGAAAAACTTGGTACTTATCGTGGAAAATATCATATATTAGATAATTTAATAAATCCAACTGAAGGAGTTAATCCAGAAAATATTGGACTTGATAAACTTTTGGATAGAATTAAAAATGGGAATTTTGTAGAAGTTATTATTGCTGTAAAGCAATCTATTGAAGGTGAAACTACAGCTTTATATATCAGTAAAATATTAGATGATTCTAAATTAGTTATTACGCGATTAGCTAGTGGTATACCTATGGGTGCAGACATGGAATATGTTGATATCATGACTTTAGAGAGAGCAATAGCTGATCGTAAAAAAATAGCATAATATTTAATTTGTTTCATATTTTTTACTGGGGTGATACTATGAAGTTTGTTATTGGTTTTGCAAAGCGTTTTGTTTTAGGTGCATTTATTTTATACGGGTATAATATAATTGCATCTTCTTTTAATATGATTTTGCCTATCAATTTATATACTGTAGGTGCAATGGGTGTTTTAGGATTGCCGGCTCTATTTGCTCTCTTATTTGTAAAAATTTTTGTTTTTTGAGGTGGTTAGATGTTTTTGAGTGAGAAAAGAAAGCAGCCGTTTTTAAGTGAATATTTGAACTGTGCTGTTAAAAATAATAGTGTTTCTCATGCATATTTATTTGAGACTAATAATTTTGCTGAATCTTTAATATTTGTTAAGGAATTTGCAAAATTTTTGTTATGTCCTAATAACGGATGTGGGGAATGTAATATATGTCATTTAATTGAATCTAATCAATATAGAGATTATTATGTCATCGATGCAACTTCATCTAATATTAAGAAAAGTCAAATATTAGATTTGCAAACTGAATTTAAAAATAAAGCACTTTTAAATCGAAGGGTGTATGTTATTACTGACGCATCAAAGCTTAATAATTCATCTGCTAATACATTGTTGAAATTTTTAGAAGAGCCTGAGAACGATATAGTGGCTTTGTTACTTTGTAATAATAGATATCAAATAATTGACACTATTAGATCTAGGTGTCAAGTTTTTCCTTTATATTATAGTGCAAATGATTATAATTATGATGATGATTCTCTTTCTTTTTTGGAAGATGTTACTATTAATAGAGAGAGGTTTTATATTGATCGTTTTTCTGAAAAATATTCTTTTTTAGATGATAAAAATTTATTAGAAGTTAAGTGTTATAAGATTTTGGAACTTTTGCAACTTTTAGTTAATTTGAAATGTGGATTGATATCTAACTTTAATTCTTTAGAAAAATTATCTACTAAATTGGAAATCAATGTTATAATAAAGATAGCTTTAATTACTGATGACTTTTTGAGTACATTGAAGTATAATATTAATTTGAAATTGGCTGTGGATAAATATTTGTTAGATATAATTGAGGTGATATCATGTATAAAGTAGTAAAAGTTAGTTTAATAGAAGGTCAACGTGGATATTTTTTTGATGCAAATAATTTTGCTGTTAATGAAGGTGATTTTGTTATTGTTGATACAGTAAGAGGTATTCAATTTGGAGTAGCTAATAGTTCTGTACTGGATATGGACGAAAAAAAGATTGTGTTTCCTTTGAAAACGATTGTTCGTATGGCTACTGCTTCTGACATTGAAAAAAATAAGAAGAATAAAGAAGAGGAAGAAAAAGCTTTAAATAATGCTATTAAAATTGCTGGAGACCTTGGATTAGTTATGCGTTTTATTGATGCTAGTTTTACTTTGGATAGAACACAACTTTTGTTTCATTATGTAGCAGAAGATAGGGTTGATTTTAGAGAATTAGCTAAAAAACTTGCTCAGTTATACAGAACGCGTATTGAACTTCGTCAAATCGGAATACGAGATAAAGCTAAAGAAGTCGGTGGTATAGGTCCTTGTGGAAGACCGTTGTGCTGTAATTTGTTTTTAGCGGAGTTTGCTCCTGTTTCTATTAGTATGGCTAAAAATCAGCTGTTATCATTGAATCCAACTAAAATAAATGGTTCATGTGGGCGTTTACTTTGTTGTTTAAACTATGAAGATGAAGTTTATTCTGAATTAAAGAGTACTTTACCTTCTGTTGGTGAGTTTGTTAAAACTCCAGATGGAAAGGGGAAAGTGTTAGAAATATTTCCTCTTAAAGGCAGTTATAAAGTGGAACTTATAAATAATAGAAGTGTAGTAGAGATTAGCGTTAATGAAGGTAATTAATAATATTTATGGTTTTGATAATTTAAAAATAGTAGAGGATAAGGATTTTTTTTGTCATGGTACAGATGGTCTTTTATTGGCTAATTATGTAAAAGTTAATAAAAAAGATAATAATTTATTAGATATAGGAGCTGGTACTGGAATAATCTCTCTTATTTTAGCCTCAAAGTTTGATATTATGATTGATGCAGTTGAGATTCAATATAATTTGGTTGAATTATTAAAGGAATCTATTGATAAGAATAACTTTAGTGATAAAATTAATCTTATTAATGCAGATATGAATGAATACTTTTGTAATAAGAAGGCAAACTCTTATGATATTATTACAGTTAATCCTCCTTATTATAATAGTGGTAGAAAATCTAGGATATTAGAAAAAGAAATAGCACGACATGAGAAATTTTTAACTTTAGAGACGGTTTTTCTAAGTGCTAGAAAATTACTAAAAAATAAGGGGAAGCTATATATTGTATACAGAGCAGATAATTTGGATAAAATATTTAGATATGCTGAAAATTATAATCTTGCCGTAAAAGAACTAAGTTTTGTTCATACTGGTGGTACTGCTAGTTATGGAAATGCCAAGTTATGTTTAATTATGTGTTGTAAAAATGCAAATCCTGGTTTAAAAATTCTTAAACCAATAATAATGTAAAGAGAAGTGATAATGTGAAAAATAAAGGTTGTTTATATTTAATTTCTACGCCAATAGGTAATATAGAAGATATAACTCTTAGATCTATTTCTATATTAAAAGAGGTAGATTATATTTTGTGTGAGGATACTAGAGAAACTGGACAATTACTTAAATATTTAAATATTTCAAAGAAAATGGTTAGTTGTCATCAGCATAATGAGGATAAAATAAAACAAAAAGTAGTTGATTCTTTAAATGAAGGTAAGAATATTGCTTTGGTTTCTGATAGGGGAACGCCTATTATAAGTGACCCTGGATTTGTAGTTGTTTCTGAAGTTATAGCTCATAATATTGAAGTTTTTGCTTTACCAGGTGCAACTGCATTTGTTCCAGCATTGATTTCATCCGGTATAACACCTGCCCCTTTTTTATTTTATGGATTTTTAAATTCGAAAAATAGCAAAAGAGAGAAGGAATTAATATCCTTAGTTAACAATAGTAGTACTATTATATTTTATGAAGCCCCACATCGTATATATGAAACCTTAGAGAGTATTTTTTCTGTTTTTGGTAATCGTAATATATGTATTGTTAGAGAAATTACAAAATTATATGAAGAAAAAATTCGTGGTTCTATTGCGGAAATACTTGAAAAGAGACCTCTTATTAAAGGAGAAATTGTTTTAATTGTAGAAGGATCTAAGGAATCAATCAATTATGAACAGCTGTCAATTATAGAACATATTAATTTATATTTGGAAGATAATAAGGATATAAAGGAAGTTATAAAGATAGTTGCGAAAGAACGTAATATTCCTAAGTCACAAGTCTATAATGAATATCACGTAAAAGGAGAAAAATTATGAAATTGATTGTTGGATTAGGAAACCCTGG
>CAYJHI010000004.1:6861-18069 GCA_964370085.1 uncultured Muribaculaceae bacterium
AAGGTTGGTATTTCTAATAATAGAAGTATAGAACTTAAGGATTATGTTTTAGGAAACTTTTCTAATTCAGAAATGAATATTATTAATAATTCTATGCCGGTTATTCATGATGCAATTAATTTATTTATAGTTAATGATTTTGAAAAAGCAATGCAAAGTTGTAATCAAAAGGTAAATGTACATGAAAATAATCAATGATAAACTTGTAATTGATGATAAGTTTAAAGGTATCACAGGTTTAACTGATGATTTTTTTGCGTTGTATGTAAATAAATTACGTAGTTTAAAAAATAAAGATATTATTATAGTTACTAATACATTATTTGAAGCTAATAAAATTTATGATGCTTTTTCAGAGAATATAGAGGATGTATACTTGTTTCCTATGGATGATTTTTTAGCAAGTGAAGCTCTTGCCGTTAGTCCGGATTTTTTAGTTACTAGACTTGAAACAATTAACAATACATTATCAAATAATTGTAAGATTATAATTACTAATATGACAGGTTATTTAAGATTTTTGCCAACAAAAATTGATTATCAAGATCATATATTAGAAATTGCTGTTAATCAAGAAATTGACCCTAAGGTTTTTGTGTCAAAATTGATTAAAATGGGATATATTAGAGAAACAATTGTTAATAGCACGGGAGAAATTGGTGTTAGAGGATTTATTATTGATGTTTTTCCTTTAAAAGAAGACAATCCTGTTCGTTTTGAATTTTTTGGAGATACAATAGAATCTATTCGTTATTTTAATGAAGATACTCAAAAATCCATTGCTAATATTGAAAAAATTACTATTTATCCATATTCTGAATTATTAATTGATAACGAAAATGCTCTTTCTCAAAAAGATTATAGTCGTTATTATAATAATGTTTTTTCAATTGCAGATTATTTGAATGACCCTATTACTATATATAAAGATTTTAATCAACTTAGTAGTGCATATGCCAATCTTGTGGAAGAAATGTTAGAGTATAAGAAATTTAAAGATTGTGAATTCAATGGCGAATATATGCATGATTTTACAAAATTTATTGATAAAAATGCTATTCATTATTTATCCGTTGATAATATTGCGGTTAATGACAAAAAACTTGAAGTTTTCAATTATAAAGTGAGTGATGCACCTAAATTCAACGAAAATATTGAATTAATTAACAAATTTATAAGAGGTTCTTTAATAGATGGTTTTACAATTGTTATTGCACTTAAAGACTATCAAATAAAATCATTAACAAAGTATCTATCTGAAGAGTTTGTTTTAACAACAGAAGATAAGATATTTGAAAACAAATTAAATCTTATAAAAAAAGACTTATCTAGAGGTTATATTTATAAAAATGTTATTTTATTAACTTCAACGGAGTTGTTTTTAGAAAAAAAGAAGCGCAAGCACAAATCTAGTTATAAACAGGGAAAAAAGTTAACTGATTTAAACAAGTTAGAGATAGGTGATTATGTTGTTCATAATATACATGGTATTGGACAATATAATGGAATTAAAACTTTAAATCAAGGTATATATTTAAAAGATTACTTAGAAGTTTTGTATGCTAAGGGTGATAAACTTTATATTCCTGTGGAAAAAATTGATATGTTACATAAATTTACTGGAAAAGAAGGTGTTGCCCCTAAAATTCATTCTTTAGGTGGTGATGATTGGCAAAAAACTAAACAAAGGGTTAAAAATAAAGTTAAAGATATTGTTGATAAGTTATTAAAACTTTATGCTAAAAGAGAAATGGCTAGAGGGTTTGCATTTCTTAAAGATAATTCTTTGCAGGAACAATTTGAGAACTCATTTAGATATGAACTTACTCGAGATCAACAATCCTCTTTAATTCAAATTAAAAGTGATATGGAAAGTATTCAGCCTATGGATAGACTTTTATGTGGTGATGTTGGTTATGGTAAAACAGAAGTAGCTTTTTGTGCTATTATGAAGGCTGTTATTAGTTCCAAGCAAGTTTTATATTTATGTCCGACTACTATATTGTCTAATCAACATTACCAAAATGCATTAATAAGATTTAAAGATTTTCCTGTTAATTTTGCTCTTTTAAATCGTTTTTCTTCTACTAAAGAAGTTAATGCTGTTATTAATGGTTTAAAAGAAGGTACAATTGATGTTGTTTTTGGTACTCATCGTTTATTAAGTGATGATATTAAACCAAAAGATTTGGGGCTTTTGATTATAGATGAAGAACAGCGGTTTGGAGTTATGCATAAGGAGAAGTTGAAAGATTATAAAACTAATGTTGATATTTTGACTTTAACTGCTACGCCTATTCCTAGAACTTTGCAGATGTCGATGGTTGGTATTAGAAGTTTAAGTTTAATCGAAACTCCGCCGGTAGATAGACATCCAGTTCATACTTATGTTATCGAAGAAAATCCTCAAATTATTAAAGATGCTATTTATAAGGAATTATCACGTAATGGTCAGGCTTTTATTTTATATAATAGGGTTGAATTTATAGAGCAAAAGCGTTTAGAATTGCAGTCTATTATTCCTGATGCTAGAATTGTGGTAGCTCATGGTAAATTAACTAAAAATCAAATAGAAGATGTTATGTTTCGTTTTATTAATCATGAATTTGATGTATTGTTGTGTTCTACTATTATTGAAACAGGTATTGATATTCCTAATGCTAATACTTTAATTATTTTGGAAGCAGAAAAATTTGGTCTTAGCCAGTTATACCAAATAAGAGGTAGAGTAGGTAGAAGTGATCGTTTAGCATATAGTTATTTAATGTATAGTAAAAACAAAGTTCTTACTGGTACTGCGGTTAAAAGATTAGATGTTATTAAGAAGTTTACTGAGTTAGGTAGTGGGTTTTCAATTGCTACTAGAGACCTTTCTATACGTGGAGCAGGTGATATATTGGGAAGTGAACAAGCTGGTTTCATTGATAGTATAGGTATTGATCTGTATTTGAAAATTTTGAATGAAGAAGTTGAAAGAATGAAAGGTAATGAACCTATTGAAGAAGAAATTACTGAAGTTTCTAAACCTTTGATTTCTGTTAATACTCATATAAATGATAGTTATGTTGAAGAGAATGATTTAAAAATCGAAATTCATTGTAAAATCAATACTATTGATTCATATAGTAAACTACTGGAAGTGAAAGAAGAATTAGAAGATAGATTTGGTAAATTTGATGATGATATTTTGTTGTATATGCATGAAGAGTGGTTTGAAAAATTAGTTAAAAAATTGGATATAGTAGAAGTGAAAAATAGTAAAAATTCTATTACTTTAGTTTTTTCTAAGAATATGACTAATTTGATAGATGCTGAAAAGTTGTTTCTTGATGCTTGTTCAATTTCTAATATGTTTAGATTTCAAATGATCGGTAGTTGTTTAGGTTTAGTTCTTGACATTCTTCATTTGGAAAAGCATCCTTTATATTATTTTATTGATGTTTTAGAGAAAGTTGTATTAAAAGAAAATAGTTAAATTTGCTTTATTTTCCTTATACTGTTATAATGTTTTAAGGATAAGGTGATTAATTAATGATTGATAATAAGGAAAAAATGTTGCAGCAGCATCATTTACAATATAAAAATGTACTACTCTTTGTTATAGAAAGTAATACAGTTAATTTTTACGAGCAAGGTCTTTTGTCTTTGTTTGTTAAACCGCCTCTAGCATCGATGGATTTATTAAAACAGAAGGCTATTAGTTTAGCTAAGGATAATTTTTTTGTTATTAATACTGATTTAGTTGATGGTATATTGGATGCATTTAGATCAAGTGTTTCTTTAGAGGTTAAGGCAATTTCAAACTTAAGGCAAAAAGAATTAGAAAAACTATTAGAAGAAATAAATGATAAAAATGTTAACAATAAAGTAATTAAATTTACTAAAAAACAACTTAAAGATATAGATAAAAAACTTAAGAATTTATTTAAAGATATCGTTACAAAGTCTTTAAATAAAAATTTGTTTATTAATACTAGTAGTGTTTTTAATAATAGTGATTCTGTTAATGACATTTTTCAAAATTATGTATTGAAGAAATATTTTCAGACATTGCTATCGCAATTTGATTCAGTTTTAGCAATTAGAAATAATACATTTTTAAATGCAATTAATGAACAAGGACATCGTTATTTATTTACTAAAAAGAACTCACATTTGTTTGATTAAAGACCTTTTGGTCTTTTTTTTTGATAATTGGAAATAATTACCAAAAGATTTTTGCGATAGAATGTTTATAATATATATATATAGATTAATTTATTTATAGTATATTTTTGTATATTTTTGAGAGAATAAGTAACATGAGAGAGAGGTATTAATATGAAAACAACAGGTGTGGTTAGACGAATAGATGAATTAGGGAGAATAGTAATACCAAAAGAAATACGTAGAACTTTGAGAATTAGAGATGGAGAAACTTTAGAAATTTTTGTAGATAAGGAAATTATTGGGTTGAAGAAATATTCGCCGATGGAAGATATGGAAGATGTTGCTAAAAAGTTTGTTGATATTATTCATCCTATTTTACAAAATAATATATTTGTTACAGATAGAGATTCAATAATAGCTTATGCTGGTGAAGATAAAAAAAAGTATCTAGGTATGGGCATAAGCAAGGATGTGGAAAATTTAATTGAAAATCGAAAAAAAATACTTAGTAACAGTTTAACAGAGATGCAATTAATTATAGACGAAATGGAGAGCGTTTATATGATTGCTAATCCTATTATTGTAAATGGAGATGCAATTGGGTTGGTTGTAGTTTATTCATTGGATAATGCATTAACAGCATTTGATGAAAAAATGTCGTATGTTGTTGCACAATTTTTAGGTAAAAGGATTGAAGAATAATTGTTGTTGTGATATTATACTTTTATAAAAGCAAAGAAAAAGAGATTAGTTAGCTTACTTTTAGTAGAGATCTTTTGGTTGGTGAAAAAAAGAAAAAGTAGTTTCTAGGGATGGCTTTGGAGCTTATTGATCGATATGTAGATTAATACGACAGTTACGTTATAACTTTAAGTGTATAGATATTCTATAAAGTAAGGTGGTACCGCGTATTAACGTCCTTATGGAATGTTTTTTTTTGCTATAAAGGAGGAATTATGAAAGATAAATATTATATTTCAACGGCTATCGCTTATACTTCTGCTAAACCTCATATTGGAAATACATATGAAATAATATTAGCGGATGCGATAGCTCGTTATCAACGTTTTTGTGGAAAAGATGTTTATTTTCAAACAGGAACTGACGAACATGGTGAAAAAATCGAGTTAAAAGCAAGGGAAGCGGGTAAAAATCCTCAAAAATTTGTTGATGAAATAGCTGATGAAGTTAAATCTATTTGGGATTTAATGAATATTAGTTATGATAAGTTTGTTAGAACTACTGATTGTAGCCATAAGGAAATAGTTCAGAAAATTTTTAAAAAATTATATGAACAAGGTGATATATATAAAGGAGATTATAAGGGTCTTTATTGTGTTCCTTGTGAATCTTTTTGGACTGAAACACAGCTTGTTGATGGGAAATGTCCTGATTGTGGTAGAGAAGTTATTCAGTCATCGGAAGAAGCTTATTTCTTTAAACTTAGCAAATATCAAGCTAGATTAGAAGAATATATAGAAAAAAATCCAATGTTTATTCAGCCGGAATCTCGTAAGAATGAAATGATTAATAATTTTTTAAAACCTGGATTACAAGATTTGTGTGTATCTAGAACTTCTTTTACTTGGGGGATTCCTGTCTCATTTGATGATAAACATGTGGTTTATGTTTGGTTAGATGCGCTTACTAATTATATTTCTTTTATTGGATATGATCCGGATGGTTCCAATGAGGAGTTTGCTAAATGGTGGCCTTGTGATTTACATTTAGTTGGAAAAGATATTATTCGTTTTCATACTTTATATTGGCCGATTTTCTTAATGGCTTTGGATTTACCTTTACCATCTCAAGTTTTTGGTCATCCTTGGTTATTGTCTGGCAATGATAAAATGAGCAAATCTAAAGGGAATGTTTTATATGCAGATGAATTAGTTAAAATATTTGGAGTAGATGCTGTTAGGTATTTTGTTTTATCAGAAACTCCTTTTGCTAATGATGGAAATATTTCTTATGAGTTGTTAATAGAAAGAACTAATGCTAATTTAGCTAATATTTTAGGGAATTTAGTTAATCGTACTATGGCTATGTCTAAGAAGTATTTTGATTCTAATGTTAAATTTGGTACAATAAACAATGGAATTAATGATGCTTTTGTCAATGATATAAATAAATTAAATTGTGAAGTTAAAGTGAAAATGGATAAATTAGAAGTCAGTGCTTCTATTGATGAAATTTTTAAATTATTGTCAAAGGCAAATAAATATATCGATGATACTACCCCTTGGATATTAGCAAAAGAAAATCGTATGAATGAATTAGAAGTAGTTTTATATAATATTTTAGAAGCTATTAGAGTTAGTGCTATTCATTTAGTATTTGTTATGCCTGATACGTCTTTAAGTATTTTGAAACAATTAAATAATGAATGTTCAAATGTTAAATTTACTGCTAATAATAGTTATTTGTTGGGAGAAAGTTCAATTTTATTTAATCGTATAGATAAGGAAGCTCTATTAGATGAGTTGTGTAAATAGGTGTCTAATAAATAAAATATTGTATTTTATATTTTGACTTTTCTTTTGCATTTAGATATATTGATATTGTAGTTTATTTTTGCAGTAGAAATATTAAATGAGAGGACGAGATTCATGCAAGAAGGAAAAACACCGGTTTTACTTGTCACTTTTATATTTTTAATTGTGATTGGAATAGTAGGATATAATGTTGCAATTGAAAAAAATATATTCGATTTTGGATATTTAATAGTTTTAATTGTTTATTTAATAAAATTTGAAATAATTCATTTAAAGAGGTAAAATATTGTTAAGCAATATTTTTTCTTTTGAGGAGGGTTTATGTTAGTTGATACACATTGTCATATAAAAAATGATGAGCTGTTAGATTTGTTTGGACAGGCTAAAGAAAACTTTGTTGATAGGCTAATTATTTCTTTATGTGATGAAGAGGATATAAAGAATATTGATAATTATGCTTCATTAGAGGGCGTTTATTATACAGCAGGTATTCATCCTTTAGAATTGATGGAGTCTAGTGAATTTGATTTATCTTTGATCGAAAAGTTAATTGGTAGTAATAAGATTGTAGCTATAGGTGAAATAGGTTTAGATTATTATTATCAAAAAGAAAATAAAAAAGAACAACAAGTTCTTTTTAAGAAGCAACTGGATATTGCTAAAAAATATGATGTGCCTATAGTAATACATTCCAGAGATGCTACTTTGGATACTATTAATATTTTGAAAGAGTACAACTTAAGAGGTGTAATTCATTGTTTTAGCGGTAGTTTAGAAACTGCTAAGGAGTATGTTAATCTTGGATATTATTTAGGAATAGGAGGTGTTGTTACTTTCAAAAATAGTGGTTTGGGTGATGTTATAAAGAATGTTTCGCTCGATCATATTGTATTAGAAACAGATAGTCCTTATCTTTCTCCTGATAGAGGTAAGATAAATACACCTGCTAATATAAAAGTTATTGCTGAATATATTGCTAATCTTAAAAATGTTTCTTTTGATGAAGTTTCTTCTATAACAACCAAAAATGCGACTGCTTTGTTTGACTTATAATTATATATATGATATATTTTCTATAATAAGAGGTGGTTAAAATGAAACGTAAGAAGTTTTCTTTTCCTATAAGAACAACTATCTTTGTTTTTGTTGTCTTATTCTTTATAGTTCTTGCGTCAGGGAATCAACGTACTTTGATATCTACTTATAATATTAATACTTCTAAATATGTGGAAGCTAGTAGTATTATTAAACCAGAAGTTACTAATCTTAATTATCCTAAAACTACTTTTTCTTATTATGAAACTTTTTCTGAAATTGTGAAAAATGGTCCGGGTGAAGATGTATCCTTTACTAGTACATTAACAGGTTATGGACCTGATTGTGAAGGTTGTGGCGGAAAAACTGGATGTAGACCTTATCAAGATGTTACAAATGGTAATATTTATTATGAGGATTTAGAGTATGGAACTGTTAATATTGTTGCATCTGATATGGATATTCCTTGTGGTTCTATATTAAGATTAAGCAATTTATATGAAGAACCAATTATTACAATTGTATTAGATCGTGGTGGCGCAATTGTGGATAAAAAATTAGATTTATTGTTTGAATCGCAGGCAGATGCTGTTTGGGTTGGTAGAAAAACAAACATTCATACAGAAATTTTACGTTGGGGATGGTAAATCCTTTTTTTTGTTGAATTTTTTTATTAATATATGCTAAAATAAGAATAAGATGATAAGGTGGGAATTTTATGAAAAAGAAATACATTATTCAAGTTTCTTTATTTGTTCTATCTATTTTATTAACTGTGACACTTTCTAGTATGGCGATTTTTATTTTTGCACAAGAAGGTACAGTAGAAAATACGATTACAACGGGTACAATATCTTTTACATATACGGAAGATACTAATGGAATTGAAATTATTGAAGCTATGCCTATTACAGATGCTGCTGGTAAAATGTTACAAGCTTCTAATTCTTCTTTAGGTGTTGTTAATGGATATTTCGATTTTACGGTTGAAGGTAACATTGTGGGTTCAGGTTCTATTAATTATGATATCTTTATTAAAGAGGATGCTTCTAACACATTAAGTTCTGAGCATATTAAAGTATATTTAACTAATCCAACGACTGAAGAGGCTTATGCTGGTTATACTTCTGATTTACCTGTGGTTAGTGAATTATCAGATACAGTTGATGATATTAATGTTGCTGCAAAAAGTTTGTATTCTGGTAGTATGCTTCCTGGTAGTTCTACTGTTAAATTTAGGCTTAGAATTTGGTTGGATGAAAATTATAATGATAATATACTTGGCCAAACATACCAGTTGACTGTTGGCGTTAGAGCGACTACTTAGGAGGAATTATGGAGAATAATTACAATGAAAAGCTTGTCATAGACGAAGAACAAAAAGAAAAAAAGAAAAAACCGTTTTTTAGATATATATTATTATTGTTTCTGTTGTTTTTCTCTATAACGTTTGTTACTTTTGGAATGGCTGTTGGTATTATTGGGTATACATCGGTTGATCCTGGTTATAATACTATTACTACAGGTAAAGTTGCGATGACTTATTTAGAGGATTCAGATGGAATTAGTATTATTAATGCGATTCCTATTAGTGATGAATCAGGAAAAAACTTAAGTGATAATTTTACAGATGAGGGTGTTTATCAAGGAAAAAATACTTTTGAGTTTAAAGTTTCGGCAGCTGTGGTAGGAAAAGCGAATATATCTTATGAAATAACGGCAATTAAAGAAAGTGATTCTAATTTAAGTAATGATGATGTTAAACTATATTTAGCTATTGATGATGGTACCGTGAGTGGTATTCCTGTTATGGAGCCAACTGCTTTTTCACCTCTTACTGAGACAAGTGAAGTAGGGTCTCCTGAAGGTGCAATGGTTTTATATAGTGGTGTTATTCAGGCTTCACAATCTGATAATTATGTCTTAAAATTATGGTTGGACGAAGATTATGTGGGTAGTGAATCTAGTGCTAATAATTCTTTTGGTGTAAAAGTAAATGTGTATGCTAAAGAATTAATTAACAATTAATATTGCAAAAACATTATTTATTTGATATATTACTATTATAGGAGGATACAAAATGGAAAAGGAAAATAAAAGTTCTTCAAAACAAATACTTTTATCGGTTTTAGCTATTGCTATATTGATAGTAGCTGTTGTAGGAGTATCATTTGCGGCATTTACGTTCGTAGGAGAAGGTACTCGTGAAAATACTATTAGTACTGGTACTATTTCGATGACTTATAATGAGGAAACAGATGGTATTTCTATTACTAATGCAATGCCAATGGATGATGTTGCTGGTGTAGCTCAAACTGCTGATGAAGCTGTATTTGAGTTCACTGTAGGGGCAACTATTAGTGGTAATGCTACTATTGCTTATGAAATTTCGGCAATTAAAAAGAATGTGGGTCCTACAACTTTAGAAGATGATGAAGTTAAATTATATTTAGCTACTGTTGCTTCTTCAATTGAAACTCAAGTTATGGCACCTAGCAACTTTACACCGATTGCTGTTGCTACTGCAACTGGTACACCTGTTGGTGGTATGATTTTAACTAGTGGTAACTTTACAGCTACTCAATCTACTGATTATGTATTAAAAATGTGGATTGATGAGAATTATGTTACTGGTGGTTCTGCTGAAACTTTTACTGTTACTGTTAATGTGTATGGTAAAGCAGCATAGTCAAATTTAAGTATATTATTAACACCTTCGGGTGTTTTTTATTTTTTATCTACAAAGATATGTTAAAATATGTTATGATAGATTATATAGGATAGGAGGTGTAGTATTGAATGATCTTGATTTAGAAAAAAAGAAATCTAATTGGAAAGAATTTTTGTTTGCAATCAAACGAGTGCTACACTATCTTACTACTTTGATTATGTACAGTGTATTAACTATATTGATATTAGTAGGTATTGGTTTTGTCGCTTATTATGTTGATTTACAGATTAATGCTTCTAAGGGATTTGAAAAGCCGCCTTTGGTTAGTGCTTATACAATTGTTAGTCCGAGTATGGTACCTACTATTGATGTTAGGGACGTTATTATTACAATGCGTACAGAGATTGAAGATGTTAAAATTGGTGATGTTGTTACTTTTGTTTCTTCTGATCCGATGTATAATGGGATAACTATAACGCATCGTGTTGTAGGTTTTGCAGAGAGTAGTAACGGAGAAAAAATGCTTCGTACAAAGGGTGATAATAATAATGCAGAAGATTCTGCATTGGTAGGAGAAAGTAATTTATTAGGAAAAGTAATGTTAATTATTCCTTTTATTGGATATATTCAAGAAATGCTTTCTAATATGTTTGGTATTCTTATTATAATTGTTATACCATGTGCTGCTATAATTGTGTATGATGTTGTTAAAATAGGTAAATCTATTATAAAAAAACAAAAAGTATTGGGTAAGGGTAAAAATAATGAAAAATAATAATAATAGAGATAGTCGTATCAAAAAAACAATTAAGTTTATAATAATAATAATAATTATTATTATCCTTTTTCTAGGAGGAA
>CAYJHI010000004.1:18169-42370 GCA_964370085.1 uncultured Muribaculaceae bacterium
TGGTTGCATCAAGAAAATGACATTGAGGATATTTTAGAAAAAACCTATAAATATAAAGTATATATGGAGGAATTATAATGAAAGCTTTTTTACAGGAATATTTAAAAATTATAGCTTATACACTGTTAGGTATTGTATTTGCGTATGCTAGTTTCTACATGTTTTTGAATTTATATCATTTCGAAGAAATTAGTGAAGTACATACTTTGGATTTGGTTAATTCACAAACTCATAAAGATATTCAAACGGGAATTAATCAAATAAATGGTAATATTAACTATGATATTAATAATTATACAGGTAATCTTGATAAGCAATTATTGCTTGGTTTACAAGGTCGTTTAAGATTATGTGCTCAAGATTTAGGTAGCGATGATTATTTTGAATTTGTTTCTAAAGGCTCTTATACAATTATGGATTCTCAAGAAATAATAAATATCTATAATTCTAAAGTTGCTAATTCTTGCATAGTGTTACAAATAACTGATTTTTTTGCTCAATATAACGAGCAATTACAAACTTTACCAGAATTTGATGTTTTGTATGATTTTTCTCAAATTGAAACAAAACAGTTAGTTAATAGTATGAATTATATTGAAAATAGTCTTAAAAATAATAGTAGTTATTATTTTAATAGTGAAACTGCTACTAATACTACTTTTAATCAAGTGACAGAATCTATTTCATCAATTATGTTTAATTATAATAGAGCAGTAGAATATGTTATTGAGATTTCAGAATTTTTTGAAAAAGAGGTGACTAAATAATGATTAAAGTATTAAATTATTTCTTTTCGTTTTTAAGAATAGTTGCTTATTTAGGTGCTTTTGGGTTAACTTTATTTATTATTGTTAATATGAATAATCGTTTAGGTAAACCTATTACTGATTCAATCATGACTTTTTTACCTTTTATATTATTATTAATTGTCTTTTCTGTTAATATTTTATTTAGTCAGAAGCAAATTACTAGTAATTTATTTTATAATTTAACTTCTTCTGTAGTATTTTTGGTTGTTGTCTTAGTGGCATATAGAGCGATTAGTGATGACAATATGATTTTGAAAAGTGTATTTTCTCAAGAAATTAACTTTAATTTCTTTGCAGATTTCATTAATCCAATGTTAGTTTTATTATATGGATTGTTTATTACTAATGTTATCTTAATGTTTACAAAGAAGGAAGAAGTAGTAAAGGCTAGTTAATAGTCTTTTTTTATGTTATAATGTGCGTGGTGAGAAATATGGAATTTGAGTTTAAGAAGAGTTTAGGACAAAATTTTTTGACAGACAAAAACATGATTAGAAAAATTGTTGATGTAGTTGACTGTGATGATAATACCTTAATAATTGAAGTTGGTCCTGGTGGTGGTGCTTTGACTAGCGAACTTGTTAAAAAGAAGTGTAATGTATTAGCTTACGAAATAGATAAGCGTTTGGAAGATAGATTATATGGTTTAAGGAATGTGAATAATAATTTAGAAGTTATATTTAATGATTTTTTAAAAGCAGATGTTCTGAAAGACATTAGTACATACTCGTTTGATCGTTTGTTGTTTGTTAGTAATTTACCTTACTATATTACAACTCCTATTATTACAAAAATAATAGATGATAATATTCCTGTTGATAAAATGATATTAATGATGCAAAAAGAAGTTGGTTATCGATTAACTGCTTTGCCTGGGAGTAGAGATTATGGATCTTTAACAGTGTTTTTGAATTATTATTTTGATATTAAGAAGGAATTTATAGTTACTAAAGAGGCATTTGTGCCTAAACCTAATGTAGATAGTATTATTGTTAGTTTAACTAGTAAGAAAGATAAATTATATTTAAAAGATAAGGAGTTGTTTTTTAAGTTAGTTCGAGATAGTTTTTGTTTTAAGAGGAAAACTCTACGTAATAATTTAAAAGCCTATAATTTAGATAAAATTTTAGAGATACTGAAAAAACATAATTTCGACTTATCTGTAAGAGCGGAACAGTTATCTTTAAATATATATGTAGAAATTGCCAATAATCTTTAAAGCATATTTATTGTTTTCTAAGCATAGAGTTGTTTAGGAGATGATGATATGCTTTTTAATGTGGGTGATTATGTGACTAGAAATTCACATAATAATGATATGGTTTTTAAAATTATTGATGTTTCTGATGGAGTGGCCTATTTAAAAGGGGTAAATATTAGGTTGTATGCAGATAGTGAAATGAATGATTTGGCTATGGTAGATAGTGTGGATAATTTAGAAGAAGAAGACAGAAATTTAATCAAGAAAGTTAATTCTGATCTTAATTTTAATCGTAGTGAGTATTTTTATTTACCAGGTAGTATTCTTCATATAGATGGTGATCAAGATTATCTAAATAAATGCTTAGATTTTTATAAAGAAGCTAAACTTAGGGCTTTTGGTCTTAAAATGCCAGAGACCAATATATCTAATAAAATACAAGAGTATTTACTTGAACTTCGTCCTGATATAGTTGTTATTACAGGGCATGATGCTTATTATCGTAATTTGGGAGATTCTAATAAGTTAGATAATTATAAGAATTCTTTAAATTTTGTTAATGCAGTTAGGGAAGCTCGTAAATATGAGAGAAGTCAAGATAAATTAATAATAATAGCAGGGGCTTGTCAATCTAATTATGAGGAATTAATAAAAGCTGGTGCTAATTTTGCTTCAAGTCCTAAGAGAATTAATATTCATGCTTTAGATCCTGCTATTATAGCCAGTTCTATTGCGCTTTCATATAAAAACAAAGATATTGATTTAATTAAATTGATTGAGAAGACTAAATATGGAAGTGATGGTATGGGCGGAATAATAACGGCTGGTACTATGTATGTGGGGTATCCTAGATGAATATTGCATATGTGAAAGAGAAAGTTGATTTACTACGTGGTAAATGTATGAGTTTTAAGTATAATGGTGCTCGAAATCAAAAAGAAGAGTTTAGTGCAACTATAGTTAAAACTTATCCGTCTGTCTTTTTAGTTCAACTGAATAATGATAATAAAACTGTTAAGTCTTTTACTTATAATGATGTGTTGATAGAAAGTTTAGAAATTAAAGATATTAAAATAAAATAAAAAATATTTGCATTTTGCGACTAAAAGGTATAAGATAGGGATAAGAACATGATGTTTGGAGGGATGATTTATGGAAATAACATCAGTTGATGTACATCGCAAAGATAACGATGACACCCGAATGAAAGCAACTGTCTCTGTAACTATTGACAATGGTTTCGTTGTTCACGGAATTCGAGTAATTGAAGGAAGAGAAGGCCTATTTGTTGCCATGCCAAGTCGCAAGACGTCGACAGGACAACATCGTGATATCGCACATCCAATCAGTAAGGAAGTTAGAAAAGTTTTTGAGGATACTATCTTGGAAGCTTATAATAATTCTGCTTCAGAGAGTGCTGAATAAAAAAGACTTAGGTCTTTTTTTTATTTGTTATCATATACTTTAGTGGAGGATATAGTTATGGAAAAGGAAGCTGTAATGAATAGTTATAATCATAGCATTAGTTTAATCGAGAGAAAGAATTTAGTTGTTACTGGTGTTAAAAAAGTGGAAACATTTGATGAAGAAGAATTTTTATTAGAAACTAATTTGGGTTTTTTAGCAGTAAAGGGTGAAGATTTAGAACTTATTAAACTTGATACGTTGCAAGGTAATGTTTCTATAAAAGGATTAATTAAGAGTTTTGGATATATAGAAGAGATGAATAAAAAATCAAAAGATGGAAGTGTTTTGGCAAGGTTATTTAAATAGTGTCTTTGTATTTACAAATTCAATCATTAGTTTTTTCTTTATGTTATGGTATGTTCTTTTCTCTTATTTTAAATATTAATTATAAGTTTATTATGATGGGTAAATATTTTTATAAAGTTATTTGTTCTATCTTATTTGTTGTTATTAATGTTTTACTATATTTTACTTTATTAAGACTAATAAATGGAGGGATAATACATTTATATTTTTTATTAACTTTTTTGTTAGGTTTTTTTATAGCAGAACGAAAAACCTTTTTATTGAGGCGAAATTGTCAAATAAAAGTAAATAGTAAAGAAAAAAAGTAATTTATATTGACAAATGATTGTAAGTGGTTAGTTCTTGCTATATAATGTTTTTGAGAAGGTGATAACTTGGCTAATAAAAAAAGTGCTAAGAAAGCTAAACGTCGTTTGATTGTTTTAGGCTTAAGTTCAATTGTTTTTATTATTATTATGTGCTTTGTGCTAGGTAGTTACTGGTATCAAATATATCTTAAATATCAAGAGAAAGCAGATTTAGAATCAGAATTATTATCTTTAAAAGATGAAGAAGAAGAATTAGAAGTAGATGTTGCTAAATTGGAAGATCCTGAATATATTGCGAGATATGCTAGAGAAAAGTATTTGTTTTCTAAAGATGGAGAGCTCATATTAAAAATTGAATAGTTACTATTACTTTGGTAATAGTTTTTTTGTGTAATTTTATGGGAATTGGTTAATTTACTTGCAGTTATAATAATAACAATGTAAAATAGTCATAGGTGAATTATGAAGAGAAATATGAATGAATTAATTAATGTGAAAAGTGGAGATATAGTTGTTATTGGATGTTCAACTGGACCTGATTCAATGGCGTTGGTGGATGTTTTGGTAAAGCATTCTAAGCTAGTAGATTTTAAAATAATTGTGGCTCATGTTAATCACAATATTAGAAAGGCTAGTATTAAAGAAGAAAGGTTTTTAGATGAATATTGTCGTAGCAACAATCTTGTCTTTGAAAAAATGAGTATTACTGATTATGGTGATGATAATTTTCATAATGAAGCTAGAAATATTCGTTATCGTTTTTTTGACGATGTTGCTTTAAAATATGGAGCTAATTATGTAATGACTGCTCATCATGGTGACGATTTAGTAGAAACTATTTTAATGAGGTTATCTAGGGGATCTACTTTATCTGGATATGCTGGATTTAAAGAAGAAGTCGTTAAGGATAATTATAAATTAGTTAGGCCTTTAATTGGTGTTTCTAAGGATGAGATATTAGGTTATAATAAGGTTAATAAAGTGCCTTATTTTATTGATAAATCTAATGCTAAAATGAAATATACACGTAATCGTTATCGTAAGAATGTGTTGTCTTTTTTAAAGACAGAAAATGAAAATGTACATCTTAAATTTCTTCAGTATAGTGAAAAATTACAAAGAGCGTTATCTTATTTAGATAAACAAGCTTTTATTGCGTATAATAAATGTTATAGTAATAATCAGATCAATTTAGAAGTATTTAATCAATTTGATGAATTTATTAAGGAAGAAGTACTCAATATAATATTGGAAGAAGTTTATGAGGATGATTTAATTTTAATTACTGAGAAACATGTATCTTTAATACTGGAGTTAATATCTTCTTCTAAGAAAAATAATTATGTTTATTTACCTAATGACTTTATAGTTAAAAAGGAGTATAATAAAATAGCTTTTTGTTTAAAACAAGATGAAATTCTTAGTTATGAGATAGAACTTTCTAGTTCTGTGGAATTACCTAATGGATATACATTGTCTTTAGTTGATGAGTGTTTAGATACTAGTAATAATGTAATTAGGTTGAACTCTCAAGAACTGGTTTTTCCATTAATTGTTAGAACTAGACGTTTTGGAGATAGGATGTATGTTAAGAATTTAGATGGTTCTAAAAAAGTTAAAGATATTTTCATTGATAGTAAAGTAGTTCTTGATGAAAGAGATACTTGGCCAATTATTACTGATTCTAAAGGTACTATTGTATTTATACCAGGAATAAAAAAATCAAAATATGATAAGACAAAAAGAGATGATTATGATATAATAATTAAATATTACAAAACGGAGGGAAATTAATGAGTAAGAAAAATATGAAAAAAGGGTTATTACCATACCTGTTTTTAGCAATTATAATTTTGGCAGTTTTTTACTTTTTTAGTATAGCTAATCAAAAGGTTAATGTGTTAACTTATGGTGAATTTATGGAGGTAATTAATTCTGGTACTGTAGAAGAAATTACAATTATACCTAATAATAGTGCTTATAACTACGAAATTAAAGGTATTGTAGAAGGTTATGCTGAAAATGAATCTTTTTATGTTAGAACGGCTTTAGAGTCTTCTATTATGGATAAGATTATTGAAGCGAATGAACGTAATGATTTTAAAATAACTACGGAAGCAGATCCTTCATCTAGCTCTTTACTATTAATATTAGTAAATCTATTACCTATGTTAATTTTAATAGGTGGAGTTTTCTATATTTTCACTAAGCAAATGGGCGGAGCTAGTAAATCTATGGATTTTGGTAAGAGTAAAGCTAAACTTAGTGGTGATAAAAATAAAGTTACTTTTACTGATGTTGCAGGATTAAAAGAAGAAAAAGAAGAAGTTAAGGAATTGATTGATTTCTTAAAGAGTCCTAAAAAGTTCCAAAGATTAGGGGCTAGAATTCCTAAGGGAGTTTTATTAGTTGGGCCTCCTGGAACTGGTAAAACATTACTTGCACGTGCTGTTGCAGGAGAAGCTAATGTTCCTTTCTACTACATCAGTGGTTCTGATTTTGTTGAACTGTTTGTAGGTGTGGGTGCTAGTCGTGTTAGAGATATGTTTAAAGAAGCTAAAAGAAATGCTCCTTGTTTAATATTTATTGATGAAATTGATGCAGTAGGTAGACAAAGAGGTAGTGGTATTGGTGGAGGTCATGATGAACGTGAACAAACACTTAACCAATTACTTACTGAGATGGATGGATTTGGTGAAAATGAAGGTATTATTATAATAGCGGCTACCAATAGACCGGATGTGTTAGATCCAGCTTTATTAAGACCGGGTCGTTTTGATAGACAAGTTACAGTTAATTTACCTGATATCAAAGGTCGTGAAGAGATACTTAAAGTTCATGCTCGTAACAAAAAATTAAAGGAAAGTATTACTTTAGCTAATTTAGCTAAGCGTACTCCTGGTTTTTCTGGAGCTGATTTAGAAAATTTATTAAATGAAGCGGCGTTATTAGCAGTTAGAAGAAATAAAGAAGCTATTTCAATGAGTGAAATCGATGAAGCTACTGATAGAGTATTAATGGGTCCTGCTAAGACTTCTCGTAAGTATAGTGAAAATGATCGTAAGTTAGTTGCATATCATGAAGCTGGTCATACAGTTTTAGGTTTAAAATTATCTCATGCCCATGATGTTCAAAAAGTTACTATTATTCCTAGAGGTAATGCTGGTGGTTATAATATGATGGTTCCTAGCGAAGAGAAGATTAATGCTACTAAGACGGATTTAATTGAAGAAATTACAGGATTATTAGGTGGTCGTGTTGCTGAAGAAATAGAATTTAAAGAAATTACTACAGGTGCACATAATGACTTTAGTAAAGCTACTAAAATAGCTAGAGCTATGGTTACTGAATATGGAATGAGTGATTTAGGTCCTGTTCAATTAGAACATCAAGATGGAAGTGTGTTCTTAGGTAGAGATTATACTAAGACTCGTCATTTTTCTAATGAAGTAGCTCATGAGATTGATCTAGAAGTTCGTAAAATTATTGATGGGTGTTATAAAAATGCTACAAATATTATAAATAAACATAAGAAACTATTGGATTTAATTGCCAATACGTTATTAGAATATGAAACTCTTACTAAAGAACAAATTGATTACTTAGTAGAAAATGGAAAAATGTTAGAAGAAACAGAAGAGTCTACATATGAATCTATGTCTGTTACTAAGTTAAAAGAAATAGCAAAAGAGAAGAATATTAAAAATTATTCTAAATTATCTAAAACAGAATTAATTAAAGAGTTAGAAAAGTAATAAATATTGCTTTTCTTTTCTTTTTGTGGTATAAGAATTGTACTTGGAGGAATAGTCATGAATGATATTAGAAGAAAAGAAAAAGCAAAAATTGTAAGGTTTGTTGAGAAAAATAAGAACGACGATACTCAGAAGGAATCAATTGTTTTTATTAATAAAGATAAGTTGAGTCCTAGAATTATAAAAAAGCAACATGATGAAATCAAAAAAATGATTTCAGAATTAGATGATGTTATCAAGTCGAAAGAAGCTCAATTGTTGACTTCTGATGCTAGTGATGATATTGCAGAATATATTGCTGCGACTAAAACTAAGAAAGAGAAAATTCTATCTTTCTTTAATAATAGTAGTAATGTTAAAAATAATGCTTATCGTGCTGAAAATAATCATTTAACTTCTTTGTTAGGAGAAGAACATTTATGTGTCTCTTGTAAAAATATTGTCTTTTTTAACTGTCCTAAGGTACTTAATAATTTAGTGTCTGCAAATTTAAAAAGAGAAAAAGCATATAATTTGCAATTTGTTAATAAGATGGCTTTGGCAGTTGATTCTTTTCAAGTTACTTGTTTGAATGAAAAGAAAATGAAGGCATTTTTTGATATTATTGATAAATTATCTACTGAAGAGGAAAGATCTTTGAATCTATATAACGCTTCTGTTATAAGAGAAAAGTTTTTTTCTCGTAACACAGAGAAAAAGATGATTGTAGAGTCTGGTTTTTCACAATTACTTAATTACTGCTTAAAGGAAAGAAAGAATGATGATTTTTATCCTTATATGGATAGAGATGTATTTGAAACAAGAGTACGTGCTATGAATGATAGAAGTGTTTATGAAGTTAGTAATTTTTTTGTTTTTGATTGTGATCGTTATGTGAGTGATAAAATAGTGTCTAAGGAGAAGACTAAAGTTAATAAAAATGGAAAATAGTATTTCCTTTTTTAGTGGAGGGATTATGTTTAAAATAGGTGATATAGTAATTGATAATAGGATTGTTTTGGCACCTATGGCTGGTGTTGGTAACAATGCTTTTCGTAAGATTATTAAAGAGTTTGGTTGTGGTCTTGTATATGCAGAAATGGTTAGTGATAAAGCAATTGTATATAAAAACAAGAAGACTATTGATATGTTATATATGGAAGAAGTAGAGAGACCTATAGTACAGCAAATATTTGGTAGTGATGTTGATTCTTTTGTAGAGGCTGCTAAATATGTTGAAAAAGAAATGAAGCCAGATATTATTGATATTAATATGGGATGTCCAGTTCCTAAGGTTGCTCAAAGGGCTCAAGCTGGATCGGCTTTGCTTAAAAATCCTGATAAAATAAAAGAAATAGTTAGTGCAGTGGTTAAAGCAGTTAATATACCAGTTACTGTAAAGATTAGAAGTGGTTGGGATGCTAATAGTATTAATGCTGTAGAAGTAGCTAAAATTTGCGAAGAAGCAGGAGCTAAAGCTATATGTGTTCATGCTAGAACTAGAGCACAAGGTTATACTGGTAAGGCGGATTGGAATATTATTAAGTTAGTTAAAGATAGTGTTTCAATTCCGGTTATTGGTAATGGAGATGTAAAAAGTCCTCTTTTAGCTAAAAAAATGTTAGATGATACTGGATGTGATGCTGTTATGATAGGTAGAGCTACTTTAGGTAATCCGTGGCTTATAAAGCAATGTATTGATTATTTAGATAATGGATTTTATAATGAGAAAGTAACAGACTTAGAAAAAGCTAATATGACTTTAAAACATTTGTTATATTTAAAAGACATAAAAGATGAGAAAGTAGCTGTTTTAGAAATTAGAAATCATTTAGCGTGGTATTTAAAAGGTCTTCCTAAAGTAAGTGAAATTAAAAATAAAGCCTATCAAACAACTGATATTAATGATATAATAGATGTGTTAAAAAATTATATATTATATTTAGAAAAAGGGGAATGAGATGAAAGCGTATTTTTTTCAAAGAATTTTTGCTTATGCAATTGATATAGTGCTTGTTACATTAGTTTTAACTTTAATCTTTATGGTTATTCCTAGTGGTGATAATGCTGTTAAATTAGAGGAAGAACAATTATTGATTAGTGAACAGTATTTGAATCAGGAGATTAACTCAGATGTTTATATTGAAAAGAGTATTCCTATCACTTATGATATTGCTAGAGAAAACTTCTTATTTGTATTAGTAGAAGCTGTTTTATTAATCGGATATTTTGTTCTATTTCAATTTTATAATAAAGGACAAACGCTTGGTAAAAAATTACTTAGAATTAAAGTTGTTAGAAATGATGATGATAAGTTGCAAATGAATGATTTAGTAATTAGAACGTTAATTGCTTATGAAATTTTTAGTAGTTTATTAACACTTTCAACATTATTATTTTTACCAGCAAGAGAATATTTTTATGTGAGTATGTCTATATTTGGTATTCAATTTATAGTATTGATTGTCATTGTAGTGATGGTAGGATTTAGAAAAGATGGTCGTGGTGTTCATGATTTATTAGGTAAAACAAAAGTAGTTATGGCTGATACAAAGGAGGTAGTAGAATGCGTGAATTAACAGAACAAGAAGTTGTTAGAAGAAGTAAAATAGAGGAAATTAGTAAAGTATGTAATCCTTATCCTGAAAGATATGAGGTTACGCATGAGTTATATATTGCAAAAGAATTAGAAGATGAAACTAAAGGTGTTAGAGTAGCGGGGCGTATTGTTTTAATGCGTAAAATGGGTAAGATGAGTTTCTTAACTATTAGAGATATTAAAGGTTCGTTACAATTATCAATTAAATTAGATTTAGTTGGTGAAGAGAAGTATGCATTTTTTAAAGAATCTTTTGATATAGGTGATTTTATTGGTGTAGAGGGAGAAATGTTTACTACTCATACTGGAGAAAAAACACTTAGAGTTGAAAGTTTTGAATTTTTAGGTAAAGCATTAAAACCACTTCCTGAAAAATTTCATGGTTTAACTGATGTAGAAGCATGTTATAGAAATCGTTATGTTGATTTAATTATGAGCGAAGATACGAGAGAAAGATTTTTGTTAAAATATGAACTTATTAAGCAAATAAGAAGATATTTAGAAGATGATAATTATATCGAGATTGAAACACCTGTTCTTAGTAATAAGGCTAGTGGGGCGTTAGCGAAACCTTTTACTTCTTATCATAATGCTTTAGGAATAGATGTATATCTTAGAATTGCACCTGAGACATATTTGAAAAGAGCAATTGTGGGAGGGTTTAACAAAGTATTTGAATTTGCTAGATGTTTTAGAAATGAAGGAATGGATGCTACTCACTTACAAGACTTTACAATGCTAGAAGGGTATGCTACTTACTATAATTATAAAGATAATATGATGTTAATGGAAAATATGTTAAAGACTGTTATTGAGAAAGTGTATGGAACTTTACTTATTAAGATCGGTGATAAGGAAATAGATTTTTCTAAGAAATGGGAAGCTGTTTCTTTTAGGGATTTAATTTTGAAGTATGTTAATATAGATATTAAAGAGTTTAATACAAAAGAAAGTTTGTTAGAAGCTATTAAATCTAATGGTATAGATATTGAATCAGAAGAAGATATTAATATATTAGGTTATGGTAAGTTAGTTGACTTACTTTATAAAAAAGTTGCTAGACCATATATGGTTGAGCCTGTTTTCTTAATAGAACATCCGATTGAATTATCACCTTTAGCAAGAGCTAATGATGATAATAAATTATTAACTGATCGTTTTCAATTAGTAATTAATGGAGCAGAAATAGTTAATGGATATTCAGAGTTAGTTGATCCGATAGAACAAGAAAAAAGACTTGAGGAACAAGCTAAATTTAATGCTATGGGAGATTCAGAGGCTATGGTTATGGATCATGACTATATTGAAGCGATGGAATATGGTATGCCACCTATTTCAGGATGGGGTATTGGTATTGATCGTGTTGTTCAAGTGTTGACTGATACAGCTAATATTAAGGATAATGTTTTATTCCCTTTGATGAGACCTATTAATAATCAAGATGAAATAATTTAACTTGCAATAAAATGCAAGTTTTTTTCATAAAAAACTAGTGTATGTTTGTAAATTATTGTATAATAGAGTGGGAGGTAAAAATGAAGAAGAACAATTTATTGAAAGTTATCTTGATTACTATAGGTGTAATGCTAGTGCTTACTTGGATTTTCCCAGTAGCAGCGTTCAGTGGAACATATATGGAACAAGGTAAAGCAGAGTTAGGATTATTTGATCTATTAGCTTATCCAAACGTAGTTATGTCTTATTTTGGTAGTATTTTATTATTCTTACTAGCAACTGGACTATTCTATGGTGTGTTGTATAAGACTGGTACTTATCGTTTAATACTTGATAAAATCGTTAAAGTGTTTAAGAAACAAGAAACTTTTTTCTTAGTAATTGCTATTAGCGTATTTGCAGTATTAACGTCTGTATTTGGTGTAGCAATACCACTAATTGCATTCTTTCCACTAGTAATATCATTAGTATTAATGATGGGTTACAACAAGGTTGTAGCTGTTAGTACTACTGTAGGTGGAGTTGTTGCAGGTTTAATGGGTACTACATTTGGTGTGACTACTGTTGATATGCTTAATCAAGCATTAGCATCTAGTGGACAAACAATTGATGTATGGACAGAAATTTTAACTAAAACAATTCTATTAGTTATTTCTGTAGTGTTAGTAGTATATAGTACTGTTACTTATGCTAATAAAGCTAAGAAAGATGCTAAAGAAGAAACAAATTTCTTAATACCAGAAGAAGTTAAAGTAGATAAAAAAGATAAGAAAAAAGCTTTATGGCCAACTATTCTTATTATTGATTTAATTGTATTGATTATGCTTTTAGGATTCTTTCCTTGGGAATCAGTATTTGGAATCACTATATTTACTGATGCAACTGCTGCTATTAAAGAATTTGCAATTTTTGATTTCCAAATTTTTGGTAAATTACTAGGTAATGTAGCACCATTTGGTTATTGGACAATGATAGAAGTGTCTTATATGTTATTAATTGCGACACCTATTATTGCGTTAATTAACCGTGTTAAATTCAGTGATCTTTGTGAATCGGCTTCTAAAGGAATGAAGAAAGCACTTAAACCATTATTATTCGTAATGTTGATTTATGTGGTATTAGTTATTACAACTTATCATCCATTCCAATTAGTTATTACAGATTTCTTCCTAAATTTAACAGGTGGATTTAATTTAGCTACTACGTCTATTGTTGCGTTTTTAACATCATTCTTTAATGTTGAAATGCTTTATGTAGCTCAAAGTACTATTCCATATTTAATTACATTAGTTGATGTGGAATATTTACCATTAATTCAAGTTATTTTTCAAGCAATCTATGGTGTTGTTATGTTAGTAGCACCTACAAGTGTTGTTTTAGTAGTGGCTCTTGCTTATACTAAAGTTTCTTACTTTGATTGGTGGAAATATGTTTGGAAATTATTCTTAATGTTATTAGGAATTTCAATTGGTATTTCATTAATTATTTATTTAATTTAAGAGAAAGAGATTTATTCTCTTTTTTTTGTCGTATTTTTTAGATTGAATTAAATTGCTTTTCTTGTTGCTTTTTTTTTAAAATTGATTTAGGAGAGTGATTAATTTGTTTTCAAAATTTAGTGAAGATGCACAAAAAGTATTGGTATTAGCAAAGAAAGAAATGTTGGATTTAAAACATCCTTATGTTGGTAGTGAACATTTATTGTTGGCTGTTCTTTCTAAAAAGGAACTTGATATTACAAAAAAATTAGAAAAAGAGAAGATTACTTACTCTTTATTTAAAGATGAAATTATTAAGATAATTGGTATTGGAAGTGACGAGAATAAATGGTTTTTATATACTCCTTTACTTAAAAGACTTATAGAAACTGCTACTTTAGATGCTAAAGATAATAATAGTAAAGAAGTTACTGTGGAACACTTGTTTCTTGCTTTGTTAGAAGAAGGAGAAGGTATTGCTATTAGAATTCTTCTTGGTATGAAGGTTAATTTAGATAATTTATATCAAATTTTTTCTAATGACTTTGCACCTAAAAAAAGTAAGAAAAGTAAAAAACTGTTGCTTGATGAATTTGGGGTTAATTTCACTAAGAAAGCTAGTAATAATGAAATTGATCCTGTTGTAGGAAGAGAAGAAGAAATAAATAGAGTTATTGAAATTTTATCTAGGAGAACTAAGAATAATCCTTTACTGATAGGAGAAGCTGGTGTTGGTAAGAGTGCAATTGTTGAAGAATTGTGTAATCGTATAGTAATGGGTAATATTCCAAAATCGTTGTTAAATAAACAGGTTATATCTTTGTCTATGTCTTCTTTAGTAGCAGGTACTAAATATCGTGGTGAGTTTGAGGAGAGAATTGGGAAAATTTTAAAAGAGGTAGAAGATAATGATAATATTATTCTTTTTATTGATGAAATTCATACTTTAGTTGGTGCTGGTGGTGCAGAGGGGGCAATTGATGCTTCTAATATACTTAAGCCTTCTTTAGCTCGTGGTAAAATTAAATTAATTGGTGCTACTACGACATTAGAATATAAACAATGTATAGAACAAGATAGAGCTCTTTCTAGGCGTTTTCAAACTGTGTTTGTAGAAGAACCAACTTTAGATAAGGTAATGTCTATAATGCAGAAATTAGCTCCTATTTATGAGGGGTATCATGGTGTTAAAATAAGTGATGATGTTTTAAGTTTTTTAGTGGAAAGTGCTGATCGATATGTTTATGATCGTAAGCAGCCTGATAAGACAATCGATATATTAGATGAAGTATGTGCAAAAAGTTCTTTACTTAAAACGGAAGAAGAATCATTGTTAGATAATCTAAACAGAGATTTGCTTTTAGTAATGAAAGATAAAAATAATGCCGTTGTTAATCAAGACTTTAAAAAAGCTTCAAAATATAAAATGGAACAGCAAAAATTGGAATCACAAATTAATGAAATGGAACTTTTGCAATTAAAGAAAAATGATATTAAAATAGTATCTAAAGAAATGATAAGTGAAGTAATTCATTTAAAGACTAAGATTCCAATATATGAACTTAATAAATCACTAGTAGATGAACTTACTAATATTGAGGAATATTTAAATAGTAAAGTATTAGGTCAAAGTAATGTTATTAAAAGACTGTGTAATATTACAAAAAGAGTAAAATTAGGATTAAAGAAAGAGGAGAGGCCTAAGTCGTTTTTATTAGTAGGGTCAACAGGTATTGGTAAAACTTTATTGGTTAAAGAATTTGCTAATAAATTGTATGGCAAAGATAATTTTATCAGATTGGATATGAGTGAATTCAAAGAGAGTCATACTGTTAGTAAAATAATAGGTTCTCCTCCTGGATATATAGGGTATAATGATTACCGTAATGTGTTAGAAGATGTTAGAAATCATCCTCATAGTATTATTCTTCTAGATGAAGTTGAAAAAGCTCATCCTGACATTTTAAATTTATTTTTGCAAATATTGGATGAAGGTAAAATAAAAGACTCTAAAGGTCAAGAAGTGAGGTTTGATCACACTTTTATATTCATGACTTCTAACTTGGGATGTCATAATAAAGAAGTAGGTTTTCATAATGATGTAAAAATTGACACTTTTTCTGTTGTTAAAGATTACTTTAGTCTGGAATTAATTAATAGAATTGATGATATATTTTTGTTTAATAAACTTGATAAAGATATAATGATAGATATTGTTGGAAAAGAGTTAGAGAATTTGAAAGCTAATTTTAAGACAAAAAAAATCTCTTTAACTTTCACTGATAACTTAATCAATGAAATTATTAAAGAGAGTGAATTTGAAAAGTTTGGAGCACGGAAGGTTGGTAAAGTCATTGCTGACAAATTAGATACTCTAATTATAGATAAATATTTAAGTGGAAAAACTAAAATTATAGTCGATACTTTATCATAAATGTGATTTTAGACATTTAATATTATCTTTTTGAAAATTAATAAACTGTTTGGTGAAAGCCACAGTTTTTTCATTTAATTGACATTTTTCGTTCAATTCTTTTTCCATTTCAGATACTCCCATACCAATTCCTTTTATTAACATTTCACATATTGAAGAATCACTGTTATCGTGGATAATTTCTAGTGACATATTAAAAGAGGTACTCATTTTGATTAAAAGGTTTAGATTTTTAGGTGTGATACTTGCAATTTCTAATATTTCTTCTGAGTCTTTTTGATATCTTGAGTAACCTTTTTTTATGTTTTTAAGAGTGGGAATAATTTTGTTTTGCTTATCTTCTAGTTTTTCTAATAACTTTTCGATACTGAAAATGGCCATAGAGCATGTGTCATAAATAGATTCTACTAACTTTAAGTCTGTTTTCATTATAAACTCCTCTCTTTCTTAATGTTTGTAAATTTATTAAAAATATACATTAAATATGACATATGTTATAATATAGGTATTACATATTTTAACGACATTTAAATGTTATTGTTATAAAGGAGGACTTATGAAATTATATAATACTTTAACAAAAACGATTGATGAATTTGTACCAATTACTTCAGGAAAAGTGAAGATGTATAGTTGTGGTCCGACAGTTTATCATTATGCGCATATTGGTAATTTGCGTAATTATATTATGCAGGATGTATTAGAGAAATGTTTTACGTATTCTGGATATGAAGTTATGAGAGTGATGAATATAACTGATGTAGGTCATCTTACTAGTGATGGTGACACTGGTGATGACAAGATGGTTAGCCGTGCGAAGAAAGAGCATAAAACAGTTTTAGAAATTGCTAAGATGTATACTGATGCTTTTTTTAAAGATTTTAGCGCTTTAAATAATGAAATGCCTGATATTATTGCACCTGCGACTGAACATATTGCTGATTATATTGAATTGATTGGAAATTTACTTGATAAAGATATCGCTTATAAAGCTGGTGGTAATATTTATTTTGATATTAGTAAACTTGATGAATATTATGTTTTAACTAATCAAAGTGAAGAAGATTTATTAGTAGGTGTTAGAGATGATGTTATTGAAGATGATGACAAAAGAAATCAAGCTGATTTTGTATTATGGTTTACTAAAAGTAAGTTTGATAACCAAGATTTAAAATGGGATTCTCCTTTTGGTGTGGGTTATCCTGGATGGCATATTGAGTGTTCTGCTATTGCGATTAAGTATTTTGGTGAATACTTAGATATTCATTGCGGTGGTATTGATAATATATTTCCGCACCATACTAATGAGATTGCTCAGAGTGAAGCTTATATCGGTCATAAATGGTGTAATTATTGGATGCATAATGATCATTTGGTAATGGCTGATGGTAAGATGAGTAAGTCTAAGGGTGATTTTTTAACTTTATCTTTACTTATTGATAGAGGGTATGATCCTTTGAGTTATCGTTATTTTTGTTTGAATTCTCATTATCGTAAACCTTTAATGTTTTCTTATGATTCTTTAGATAGTGCTTCTAATGCTTATAAGAAACTTCTTAATAGAGTTAATTTATTAGATGATAGTGGTGATTTTGATAATGATGTTTTTGATAAGTATGTTGATTTATTTAAATCTGCTATTAACAATGATATGAATACTGCGATGATGTTAACGGTCTTATATGATGTTTTAAAAGATGAAATGTCTAATAAAACTAAATTAAAGTTAATCAGAAGTTTTGATGAGGTGTTATCTCTTGATTTGTTGAAAGATAATAATGAAGAAATACCTAGTATTGTTTTAGAACTTTTGAAAAAAAGAAAAGAAGCTAAAGCTAATAAAGATTATACAAGTGCAGATTTGTACCGAGAAGAAATAGAAAAGTTAGGGTATGTTGTTAAAGATACAAGAGAAGGAATGTTTGTTAGTAAATAGGAGGGAAAATGTATTACGGATTAGATATAGTAGGTATTGTGTTAATAGTTATTAGTATTATAATTAGTATTAGTGCTAGTGCTTTTGTTAATAATGCTTATAAAAAATATAAGAAGATAAAAACAGAGAAGGATATTACTGGTTGTGAAGTAGCTAGACAAATATTAGATGCGAATGGCTTAAGTGACATTTATGTAGTGGAGACTAATGGTTTATTATCTGATCATTATGATCCTAAAAGAAAAGTGGTTAAGTTATCAAAGGATATTTTTCATGGTAATAGTGTGGCTGCTTGTAGTGTAGCTGCTCATGAAGTTGGTCATGCTATTCAAGATAAGGAAGCTTACGGATTTATGCGTTTTCGTTCGTTTTTAGTGCCTTTTGCTAATTTTGGTTCTAATTTAGGATATATAGCTATTTTTATAGGGGTTATATTTGGAATGACTGATTTTATATGGGGTGGTATTGGATTACTATTACTTTTATTATTATTCCAATTGGTTACTTTGCCAGTTGAGTTTGATGCTTCTAGAAAAGCAGATGTTGAACTTAAAAAGTTAAATATTTTAACTAAAGAAGAATTATTTGGTAGTAAGAAGATGTTAAAAGCAGCGGCTTATACTTATGTAGCGGCTTTAATTACAACAATGTTGGAACTGTTAAGGTTAGTTCTTATGGCTATGGGAAGAAGCGAGTAATTCGCTTTTTTTTCGTTTTTATAGTATAATGTAGCGAGGAGTGATGTTATGTTTGATTTAAGAGAAAATCCTTTGGAAACAAATGTGTTAGTGCTTGCTTATTTAGGTGATGCTATTTTTGAAAATTATATTAGAAAATGGGTTATTAGAAATTATCCTTCTAATCCAAAAGTATTGCAATCAGAAGCGGTTAAATATGTTAGTGCTAAGGCTCAGGCGGCTGCGGTTGTTAAAATGGTTAATGCTAAAATATTAACAGATGAAGAGGTTAGTATTATTAGAAGAGCTAGAAATCATAAAATGAGAAATTATACACGTAAGAGTTGTACAATGGAAGAGTATCGTTTAGCGACTGGATTAGAAGCAATGATAGGATATTTAGATTTAGTGAGACAAGAGGAAAGAATAATTAAGTTAATTGATTATATAGTAGGTGGTTTAAATGTTAGTGTACGGTAGGAATGTTGCTTTAGAACTTTTAGAAAATGATAAAAAGATTAAAAGAATTATTTTGCAGGATACTTTTGATGATAAAAAGATAATTTCTTTAATAGAAAAAAGAAATATTGAAGTTGAAATCAAGATGAAAAGAGATTTAGACCGACTTGCAGATAAATCTCATCAAGGTATAATTCTAGACATAGCGGATTATAAGTATTATAACTATGATGAATTATCTTTGGATAAAGATGATTGTTTTCTAATTATAACTGATCATTTAGAGGATCCACATAATTTAGGAGCGATCATTAGAACGAGTGAAGCTGCTGGTGTAGATGGTATTATTATTCCTAAGAATAGAAGTGTTTCTGTTACTCCGACTGTTATGAAAACGTCGGCAGGTGCTTTAGAAAATATTCCTCTTGCGATGGTTACTAATTTACATCAAACTATTAGAAAACTAAAAGAGTTAGGATTTTATATAATTGGTACTGATATGGAAGGTACTGATTATAGAGAACTTGATTATAATGGTAAGGTTGCTTTAGTTGTTGGAAATGAAGGTAATGGTATATCTAGATTGGTTAGAGAATCATGTGATTATATGGCTAGAATCCCTATGTATGGTAAAGTTAATAGTTTGAATGCCTCGGTGGCTACTGCTATTATGATTTATCAAGTTATTACTAGTAGAAAGTAGGGATTTATTTGAATTATAAGGATGTAAATGATTATGAGGTTTTATATATGATTAGAGAGAAGGATGATGATGGTCTTGATCTTTTGTATCGTAAGTACAAGCCTTTGATTACATCTTTTTCTTTGCGTTATTATAGAACGGCAAGGAAATATGGGTTAGAACTTGAAGATTTGGAACAAGAAGGGTATGTTGGTTTAAGTAATGCTATTAGAACATTTAATGAAACAAATAATACTATGTTTTATACTTTAGCTAGAGTTTGTATTGATAGACAGATGGCCACTTATGTTAGAAAGTGTAACTCTAAGAAGCATCAGGTGCTTAATAATAGTTGTTCTTTAGATAAAGTTTTTTATGTTGGAGAAAAGGAATTAGAATTAAATAAAGTTGTTCCTAGTGAAAAACTTTCCCCTTTAGAAGAGGTTCTTGATAATTATATGGAAGAGACTATTATTAAGAGGGTGAGTAATTTAACTTTTGAGCAAGGGTGTATATTTTATTTAAAATATAATAATTTTAAGATAAGGGATATTTGTAGTTTATTAGAACTGTCTGGTTCAAAGGTTAGAAAGGAATTATCTATAATACGTAGAAGGTTTACTAGTTTGTTATCTATAAATAAATAATGATTGAAAAAAAAGTAGTTTTAGAGTATTATTATTATAGGGTGAGTAGAATGAGTAATACGACTGTTAAAACACTTTATGATAAGTTATTAGATACTAATGGTGATTATGAACAAATTAGTAAGATTCATAATGATGTATCTACTTATTTGAAGGAAACACATGGTAGTGGTTACTATGTTACTCCGTTGACTCCGAAGACAGTATTGTTTGGTAAATATTTTGAACAAGAGAAAATATATACGAGTGAGATTTATAGTTTAAAGGAATTAGATTCGAATGCTTCTTTTAAAGCAATAGAATATAATAAAGAGAGTTTGGCTACTGTTGTGTTATTAGCTCATTGCGGTGTACTAGAAAGAATAGGGTCTAATTTAACAATAGAGTTAATTAATCATATGAAAGATAATTTAGATGATTATTTATATGTAGTTAAAGAAGATGATCGTAATTATTATCGTTCTATTTTAAAAGAAGATGGAAAAGCTTATTATCACGATTATATTTTAAAAAATAATAAGAGTGATGTATCTTCTGATAAAAGTAGTTCAGTTATGAAAACGAAAAGTACTTCTTATAGTGGTTTGGGTGGAGTAGATCAAGATAGTAAAGCTAATAGAGGTAACGCAACTATATATGTGCTAGTTGGTATTTCTCTTTCATTAGCATTAATAGCATCTTTGCTGTTTTTTATGAGTAATTATAGTTGACTAAATGCTTGTTTTGTGATATTTTATATCTAACACGAAGCAAGTGTTTTTATTTTGATAAAATTTTGGAAAGATAAGGTGAGGTTTATGCCTAAGGCAAAAGTTAAAGATGAAAAGGTTAAATCAACAAAAACTGTTGATAAAAAGAAAACTATTAAAGAAGTAAAAGAAAAATCAACAAAAACTGTTGATAAAAAGAAAACTACTTCTAGTAAGAAACCTAAAGTTATAGAAGTAAAAGAGAAGAAGAGTTTAAGGGATAGAATTATGTTATTCTTTGTGGGTCTAAAAAAAGAATTTACTAGAATTCATTTTCCTAGCAAAAAGAATATGGTTAAGTATTCGATCGCTACTATTATTTTCTTGTTGTTCTTTATGGGGTTTTTTGCAGTAATTTATTTCTTGTGGATTTTTATTGAAGGGTTTATGTAAAGGGGTATTTATGGATAAGCAATGGTATGTAGTTAATACTTATTCTGGTCATGAGAATAAAGTAAAAGAAAAATTAGAAATGCGTGCAGAATCGATGGATATGCAAGATTTTATTCATAGGGTTGTTGTTCCAGAACAAACAGAAGTGGAAATGAAAGATGGAGTTACTAAGGAAAAAGTTAAGAAAATGTTTCCTGGTTACATCTTAGTTGAAATGGTAATGAGTGATGAAGCTTGGTTTGTTGTGCGTAATACACCTGGTGTAACTGGGTTTATTGGATCTTCTGGTAAGGGAGCAAAACCAACGCCGTTACAACCTTATGAAGTGGATAAAATACTTAATAGTATGGGTATTAGTCGTTTAGAAGTAGATAAGGAACTTGCTAAAGATACGAAAGTTAAGATTATTGCTGGACCGTTTGTAGGAATGTTTGGTAAAGTAGATGAAATTGATACGGCAACACAAAAAGTTAGTTTATTAGTAGACTTGTTTGGTCAAGAAACTAGTGTTGAAGTTGAGTTAAATCAAATAGAAAAAGCCTCTTATTAGGCTTTTTTTCTTATTTTACAGTTAAAATGGTTGATTATATTTACTTAGTATGTTATTATTTAGGGGCTATATGTTTAATATAGATCTAGTGGGAGGCAAAGTTTATTTCATAATTGCGGATAAATAAGCTATTTGGACCACTCGCGAAAACAAAAATATAGGAGGTGTTTTTCGTGGCAAAAGAAGTTGTTAGAAAAATCAAATTACAAATTCCTGCAGGTAAAGCAACACCAGCTCCACCAGTTGGAACTGTGTTAGGACCAGCAGGTATTAACTTACAGGAATTTTGTACAAAATATAATGATGCAACACGCGATAAGATGGGAGATATTTTACCGGTTGATATTTCTATTTATGATGATAGAAGTTTCGATTTTGTAATTAAAACTCCACCAGTTGGGTTCTTACTTAAGAAGGCTGCTAAAATTGATAAGGGTTCTGTTAAGGGCGCTAATCATGTAGTTGCTACTTTAAGTCAAGCTCAAATCCGTGAAATAGCAGAAATTAAATTACCTGATTTAAACTGTTATGATGTAGATACAGCAATGACACAAATTGAAGGTACTGCTAGAAATATGGGAATCGCTGTTGAAGGTGTTAATACACAAGAATTAGCAGAACAAGAAGCAGAAGCAATCGTTGAAGAAAAAGCAATGGCTGATAGAGCTCATGAGCTTGAAGAAATGGAAGCTGAAGTTAATAATGCTAATGAAGTTGAAGTTATCAACGAAAAAAATAATACTGAAGAATAATTCAGTTTAGGTTATACCTAGTGGGAGGATCCGCACTCCGTTTATACCACAAAGGAGGAAAATATGAAGAAAAGAAGTAAAAAGTATACTGAAGCACTTAATAAAGTTGTTAAAGGTAAAGCTTATACTAAAGAAGAAGCTATTAAATTAGTTAAAGAAACTTCTGTTAGTAAATTCGATGGTTCAGTTGAGATTGCTATGCGTCTTAATTTAGATACTAAGAAAGCTGATCAACAATTAAGAGGTGCTATAGTATTACCTAAAGGAACGGGTAAAACAAAAAAAGTTTTAGTTGTTGCTAGAGGAGAAAATGCTAAGAAAGCTACTGAAGCTGGAGCTGATTATGTAGGAGATACTGATATCTTAGAAAAAATCGAAAAAGAAAATTGGTTTGAATTTGATGTTATGATTGCTACTCCTGATATGATGCCACTTCTTGGTAAATTAGGAAGAGTATTAGGACCTAAGGGTTTAATGCCAAATCCTAAGACAGGAACTGTAACTACTGATGTTACTAAAGCTGTTGAAGATGTTAAAGCAGGTCGTGTTGAATACAGAACTGATAGTTTTGGAAATATTCATGCAAATGTTGGTAAAGTATCTTTTAACGAAGAAGACTTAATTGAAAACATCAATGCCTTTGTTGCAAACATTATTAAATTAAAACCTGCAACAGTTAAAGGTGATTACATTAAAAATATTACTATTACTTCTACTATGGGACCTGGAGTTAAGGTTTTAATCAATTCGTTTGACAGATAGTAGAAAATAGAATATAATAAAGAAAATTTATTGGTGCCATAGACAGTAGGTTGTTTGTAAATCCTACCGAGGACTATTTATTATTAGTAATAAAGTTCTCGTTTTGTCGAGAACTTTTTTGTGGCATCCTGAAATTTAGAAAGTGAGGTGTTTTATGGCAAGTGTTAAGATTTTAGCTCAAAAACAAACTGTTATTGATGAAATAAAAGAAGCTGCTACTAATAGTGCATCTTTAGTATTATTTGATTATCGTGGTCTTACAGATGAAGAAATCAAAATATTAAGAAGAGCATTAAGAGAATCAGGTTCTCTATATAAAGTATATAAGAATACATTAATGGCTAGAGCGTTTAATGATCTATCAATCGACCTTAATAGTGGATTAGAAGGACCGAGTGCTATGGCATACGGGACTGATCAAATCGCACCTATTAAGACACTTACTGATTTTGCTAAGAAACATCCAGCGTTAGAACTAAAAGTAGGGATCGTAGACGGAGTTGTAGCTGATAAAGCTAAACTTGCTGAATACGCAACTATACCTTCAAGAGAAGGACTACTTACTATGTTAGCTGGTGGTATGATTGGTATTGCAAGAGATCTATCTATATGTTTAGATCTATATTCACAACAAAAAGAAGAAAATTAATTTAGAAAATTAAATATAAGGAGGAAATAAAAATGGCTAAATTAACAAGAGAAGATTTTATCGCTTCATTAAAAGAAATGAATTTATTAGAAATTAAAGAATTAGTAGATGCTATGAAAGAAGAGTTTGGAGTAGATCCATCTGCTGTAGCAGT
>CAYJHI010000005.1:0-7040 GCA_964370085.1 uncultured Muribaculaceae bacterium
AACAGATATCAATTATCTGTTTTTTTCTTTGTCTAAATATGTTATAATACCTACTAGGACGTGATATAAATGAAACAAGAAAATATAAGAAACTTTTCCATAATTGCACATATTGATCATGGTAAAAGTACACTTGCAGATAGAATTTTAGAAATAACTAATTCATTAGAAAAAAGACAAATGAAAGAACAGATGTTAGATAGTATGGATATCGAAAGAGAACGTGGTATTACTATTAAACTAAATGCTGTTCAATTAACTTATGATTATAAAGATGAAACTTATTTCTTACACTTAATAGATACTCCAGGACATGTTGATTTTACTTATGAAGTATCAAGATCTCTTGCTTCTTGTGAAGGTGCTATTTTAGTAGTAGATGCTACTCAAGGAATAGAGGCTCAGACACTTGCTAATCTTTATCTTGCCATGGAACATGATTTGAAAATAATTCCTGTTATTAATAAGATTGATTTACCAAATGCAGATCCTGAAAAAGTAATAGGGGAGTTAAAAGATGTTTTAGGATTTGAACGAGATGAAATAGTTTTAACAAGTGCTAAAAACGGAATTGGTATTAAAGAATTAGTCGAAAAAGTAATTGATGAAATACCTAGTCCTAAAGGAAGTAAAGAAGAACCACTACAAGCTTTAATCTTTGATAGTATCTTTGATCCTTATAAAGGAGTAGTAGTATCAATGCGTATTGTTAATGGTACTGTTAATGTCGGTGATAAAATTAGGATGATGGAAACTAATGCTGTTTATGAAGTAAATGAGTTAACTATTAATACACCTTATTTAGAAAAAGTTAAAACTTTAACGACAGGAGAAGTAGGTTACTTATCAGCATCTATTAAAAGTATTCAAGATATAAAAGTAGGAGATACTATCACCTTAGATAATAATCCATCTTTAATACCTTTACCAGGTTATAAACCTATGAAATCAATGGTTTACTGTGGTCTTTATCCAATTGAATCAAATAAGTATGAAGACTTAAGAGAAGCCTTAGATAAACTAAAATTAAATGATGCTTCACTAGTTTTTGAACCAGAAACATCAAAAGCCTTAGGTTTTGGTTTCCGTTGTGGTTTCCTAGGACTATTACATATGGATATCATCCAGGAGAGAATTGAAAGAGAATTTAAAATAGATCTAATTGCCACTTCACCATCAGTTATTTACAATGTTGTTTTAACTGATAATAGTAATTTAGAAATAGATTCACCAACTAAGATGCCTCCTAAAGAAAAGATTGATAAAGTAATGGAACCTTATGTTAAAACATCTATCTTTACACCATCTGATTATATAGGACCTATCATGGAACTATGCCAACAAAAAAGAGGAATTTATTTAAACATGGAATACATTGATAAGACAAGAGTTAGTATTCACTATGAATTACCTCTATCAGAAATAGTATATGACTTCTTTGATAGACTAAAATCTTATACTAAAGGATATGCCTCATTCGACTATGAATTTATTGGTAATAAAACATCAGACTTAGTTAAATTAGATATCTTATTAAACGGTGAAATAGTAGATGCTTTCTCAACTATTGTCCATAAAGACTTCGCTTACAATAGAGGTAAAGCAGTCGTAGAACAATTACGTAAAATAATACCTAGACAAATGTTTGAAGTTCCAATTCAAGCAAGTATTGGGCATAAAGTAATTGCCAGAGGTGACATCAAAGCAATGCGTAAAAACGTCTTAGCTAAATGTTATGGAGGAGACGTATCACGTAAGAAAAAACTATTAGAAAAACAAAAAGAAGGAAAGAAAAGAATGAAACAAATAGGAAGTGTTGAAGTACCACAAGAAGCTTTCTTATCAGTTTTATCAATGGATGAATAATGATTAATTCTCTATATATACATATACCTTTTTGTAAAAAAATATGTTCTTACTGTGATTTCCCTAAAAGATATTATCACTTAAACGAAATAGATAATTACCTAAATGCCCTAGATAAAGAGATAAAAGAAAGTTATCAATTTGATGAACTTAAAACTGTTTATATAGGAGGAGGGACTCCTAGTTGCCTATCAACTAAAGAATTAGAAAAACTTTTTTCTATCATAAATAAATTAAATATAAGTAATGTTATAGAATACACTTTTGAATGTAATATAGAAGATATAACAGAAGAGTTACTAAATCAATTAAGTTCTAATAAAGTAAATAGACTAAGTATTGGTATACAAACAACTAATAAAGTTTTATTAAAATATTTAAATAGAGAAATAATAGATGTTGAAGATAAATTAGAACTATTAAACAAATATAACTTTAATTATAACTTAGACTTTATATATGCCATTAAGAATCAAACTATCAAAGACTTAGAACAAGATATTAAACTTATATCAAAATTTAAACCAAATCATTTATCTTTTTATAGTCTTATTATAGAAGAACATACTGTATTAAAAGATGAAGAAGAAATAGATGAAGAGTTATACATAGAAATGACTAATTATATAAACAAAGAACTTAAAGCATTAGGATACAATCACTATGAAATAAGTAATTACTCAAAAGAAGGATATTCTTCATTACATAATCTTACTTATTGGAATAATGAAGAGTATTATGGATTTGGACTAGGGGCCTCTAGTTATATTAAAGATCAAAGAATAACCAACACTGGTAGTATGAAACATTATTTAGAAGGTAAATATATTTATAATATCGAAGAGTTAACTACTAATGATAAAATGAGTTATGAAATGATTTTAGGATTAAGAAAATTAGAAGGAGTTAATAAAAATAACTTCCAAAAGAAATTTAATACTACCATAGAAGAAGTTTTTTCGTATAATAATATAAAGGATCTTATTGAAGAAGATGAGACCACTTTAAAAATAAAAGAAGATAAACTAAATCTTTCTAATGAAGTTATGATGGAGTTTATAAAGGAGTAAAAATGGATAAAGTACAAATATTCAAACCAGAATTAAATTATATTAAGAATACTAATATTAAGAAAGATGCTGAATACTTAGTAAATATTTTACCAGATTATTTCTTTGAAATAGCAGCATCTTCTACAGGAAAATATCATCCTAAATATTCATTAGGAGAAGGGGGATTACTAAGACATACTAAGTCAGCTGTTAGATTTGCCTATGAACTATTGTCTAATCCTTCAATCGGTGATAAATATAAAGATGATGAAAAAGACATTATGATCTTAGGTATTATTATGCACGATGGATTAAAATTAGGTAAAAATCAAGATAAATATACTAAAGTAGATCATCCTATTCTAATTGCGGATTATATAATGGAACATAAGGATAGTTTGTTGATGAGTGAAGAACTACTAACGTTACTATGCTCTACTATTAAGAGTCATATGGGTCCGTGGAATAAAGATTTTAATGGTAATGAAGTATTGCCTATACCTAAGACAAAGTATGAAAGTTTTGTTCATATGTGTGATTACTTATCAAGTAAGAAGTGTTTCTTAGTAGAGTTTGATAAAGATAATAATATAATTTCTTGACAAAACATTTGTTTGTAATTTATACTTTTATTAGGAGGACATCATGGGAAGAATAATTGTAATAGAAGGAACTGATGGTTCTGGTAAAAAAACTCAAAGTTTACTTTTAGAAAAAAAATTAAAAGAACAAGGTGATAAAGTTGTTACTATTTCATTTCCAACGTATGAAACACCAACTGGTAAAATAGTAGGGGGACCATACTTAGGAAGAAGTGATATTTGTCCTAGTTACTTTAATGAAGATTTATTCGATGTTGATCCTGCCATTGCTTGTCTATATTATGCAGCAGATAGAAAGTATAATCTACCTAAAATAAAAGAATATCTCAATGCTGACTATACAGTTATTCTAGATCGTTATACTAGTAGTAACATGGCTCATCAAGGAAGTAAAATAGAAGATCCAGATGAAAGATTTAACATGTACCAAATGATTGATAAATTAGAATATTGGTTGTTAGGACTACCTAAAGCGGATATAACAATTTTCCTACATGTACCTTTTGATCATTCTAAAGTATTAAGACAAGAAAGAATGATTGTTGATGAAGTAGAAAATCATGAAGTATATATGAAACGCTCTGAAGAGTGTTATATAGAACTATCTGAATTATATAATTGGAATCGCATTGAATGTAATGATGAAAATAATAATTTAAGAACAATCGAAGATATTAATCAAGAAATAATGGAAATAATAAAATAAAAAAAGATGTTATAGTAGTTCATCCTCGAACACAACATCTTTTTTTGTTTGACTAATAGGTTGATTTTTTAATTGTCTTTTTTCAGCTTCTACTAGTTGATCATCTATTTCTACTAAACGATATACTTCACTAAAACTAGTTAAACCATTAAGTACTTTAGATAAACCATCTTCAAGTAGAGAAATACTATCTTCTTTATAAACAAGTTCTCTAAGTTCATCTTTAGTAACTTCATCTTTATTTAAAACACTTCTAATCGCATCACTTATTAATAACACTTCTTGTAAAGCTGTTCTACCATGATATCCATTATGACAATCTTCACAACCTTCACCTGCGTCATATATTTCTAAAACTTCTTTTTTAGAGATAAGTCTAAATACTTTCTTTTCATAAGGAGTAGTTTCTCTAACTTTACGACATTTAGGACATAAAGTCTTAGCAAGTCTTTGTGAAATAATTGCCGTTAGTGCTGTAGATAATAAATATCTCTCAACACTCATATCAAGCAAACGTTCAATTGTGCTTAATGAATCATTAGTATGGATTGTAGATAAAACCATATGTCCAGTAATAGAGGCACGTACGGCAATCTTAGCAGTTTCACTATCACGAATTTCCCCGATAAGTATAACGTTGGGATCTTGTCGTAAAATAGAACGTAGTACTCTAGCAAAGTCTAAACCAATTTCACTATTAACTTGTACTTGATTAATACCTTCTAAGTTCATTTCTATCGGATCTTCAACAGTAATTATATTTCTATCTTCAGTATTAAGTCTTTGTAGCATTGAATAACAAGTAGTACTCTTACCAGAACCAGTCGCCCCAGTAATTAGAATAATACCATTAGGAACTGATAACATTTTTTCAATCTTAGGAAAATTCTCTTTCGAAAATCCTAAACTTTCAATACCTTCTAAACTCTTAGAATAGTCAAGAATACGGACAACAACTTTTTCCCCTAAGTTAGTAGGTAGGGAAGATACACGCATATCAACCGAAATATCTCTTATTTTACCTTTAACAGAACCGTCTTGAGGAAGTCTTGATTCCGTAATGTTCATATTGGCAAGAAGTTTAATACGTGTAACTAAATTTCTCTCGTGAGTTCTAGGTACAACAGTATGATCACGTAATTCACCATCTATACGAATACGGACAAATAGTCCTTCATCTCTCGGGTCAAAGTGAATATCACTCGCTCTGTTTTTAACCGCATAAATAATAATCTCGTCAACAAGATCTACTACCGGTAACTTCTTCAAATCATATGTTATCATATTTATCATCCCTTATTCTTTTTATAGACTTTTATTCTATCTTATTATATAATAATTTTAAGATAGTTGCAAGGAGAGAATTATGAAAAAGTGTCAAAAGGGGTTTGTCTTAGTTGAAACAATAATAGCAGCAGTTTTTGTCATGACACTGTTCACTTTTTTCTTTACAAGCATCTTTCCTCTAACAGGAGAGTATGAAAGAAGAAAGAATTATGATGATATTGACACACTGTATGCAGCTAATTATATAAGAGAGATTATTTTTGAATATTTGCCTGATGATAAGTATCCTGCTAACAATAAAAGAGTAGTAGAAATAACATGTGATATGTTAGAAGGGACAACAAAATGTGACCAAATGATCAAATCTTATGATATTGAAAGAATGTTTTTAATCCCTTTTGTTTCTGGTGATTTTAATGAGACTGACCCAGATATATACGGGGTTAAAAATCAGTTGAAAACCATGGTGTCAAACGACCGCGATTTTGCTGAATATGTTGATTATATTCCATATTATAGTAATGAAAGCAATGAACTTTTATATTCAGAAGATTATAGACTGATAATTTCAAGAGAAAAAAATGGAGAAACGTATTATGCCAACACAGAACTTATGAAAGAAGTTGTCTATCAACTAGGAGATACAAGTGGGGCCAATACACCAGTGTTGGTAGAGGGAATGATTCCAGTCGTCTGGGATGGGACTAACTGGGTTAAATCAGATTTATTAGGATGGTATAACTATTCGGAACAACAATGGGCTAACGTTGTAACTGTAAGTCAAAGCACAAGACAAGGCTATAAAGATGCAACAGTAGGAACAGTCGTCAATATGGATGATATCAATGGTATGTTTGTGTGGATACCAAGATATGCTTATACGATTAAAGATATATATGGATATCAAGCAGGATCTTCAACACCGACTCAAAGCTTACCAGGTATGATTGATATTCAATTTGTAACAACACCGTCAACGGCAGATACAAAAATACAATTAGGGGATGCGACATATACAACTTTCTTGCCTGAAGATTGGGCTGTGCCACCAGCGTTTTGTTGGGGAGCAACATGTGATGACCAATTGACAAGAACGCAGAGTGGAAATGCCGAACTACCTGGTATTTGGGTAGCAAAATTTGAAACTAGCACAACAGGAAATACCACATCAGACTCGGTTCAGCAACCTATAATTAAACCTAATGTTACAAGTTGGAGAAATGTTAGCGTTTCGAATGCTTTTAACAGTGTGGCAACATATATGAATGGTAGTAACGGAAGTGATTATTATGGATTACCATCTGCTTACGATACACACATGATGAAAAATACAGAATGGGCCGCAGTTGCCTATCTTTCTCAATCAATATACGGTAAATATGGAAATGAAGTTTATTCGGGAGCAGACAAAGAAGTAGCAATCAATAACTGTGCTAACTATATAACAGGAATAGGAGGAGATACAGTAAGTGCTACCTCAACAACAAATTGTACAAATACCTACGAATCTGTAAAAGGACAAGCAGC
>CAYJHI010000005.1:7140-35387 GCA_964370085.1 uncultured Muribaculaceae bacterium
CTACCTCAACAACAAATTGTACAAATACCTACGAATCTGTAAAAGGACAAGCAGCTTCCACAACAGGTAATATTACAGGAGTGTATGATATGTCTGGTGGAGCATGGGAAATGGTCATGGCTAGTATAAAAAATTCATCAGGTAATTTCTATAATTCTGAAACTGGTTTTTCAGAAACTCCTGAACCTGAGTATTATAATAGTTATAAATATGGAACACTTTGGACCGATACCGATAGAAGTATTTTAGGCGATGCTACAGTTGATACAAAATCATTCTATGGCGATACTAATAACATGGCTAGCAACGATATGCCATGGCAATATCGCGGAGGAAATTATGCAGGTACCACAGCATCAGGTATATTTAATTACAGTCCTAATAAAGGAATGGAAAACGCAGGGTTTGGTTTCCGTATAACAATTACGCCACAATAAAAAGAATAAGAATAATAAAGGGAGAATAAAATGAACAACAACTTCTTTAAACGTCAAGATTTTCTATCTCTACTAAATAAAATAATACACGAAAAAGAGTTATCTACACAAAATACTAATCTCTCTTTTTCTATGGACGCTAAGTCACTAAAGCACTATTATCTTTCTACTACCATTGAACTAGTAACTAAGTTCTCTTTATTAGAAATAGATAAAGTCTACATTGAACAATTTATTAATGAACTAAATTATTTGATTAGTAGAAAAATTGAATATATTGATTATTTGAAACAAGCCAATCAATTACTGTTAAACTATTGTCTATCTAAACTAGAAATAGAAGACGCAACATTAACTAAGTCAAAAAAAGAAGTTTTAGAATATACTTATAACACTTTTATTAAAAATGGTTATTATTTTACTTCGTTCTTAAACAAAGACCATTCTAAGGTAACTACTAGTGGTCTATACTTAACTAATTATCTACCATACTTTGATAAAATGGAAGAAATCGAACAAATCTATATAAGAAGAAGATTACCACTACCATTTAAAATAACAGTTAAACAGATGAAAAAAGATTATTTTGAAATAACTGATAGTATGGCTGTAACTTATTTTCAAGCTAATAGTATGCCTGAATATCTAAACAACTTAACATCTACTTATAAGGAGATGAAAGAAGGTTATGATAGTGATGCTTACTTAAGAAAAGATAAAAACGCTTGTTTAAATAATTTAGAAATCTTTTTGATAAAAAACAACTTCAATGATCAAGAAAAAAGACTTATCTTTGAATTTGTAGAACTTACTTGGAATAACTTACTACTTAACAGTAAAGATGTCACAGTAGCATTAATCAAAAGAAGTAGCTTAGGTAAAGATAACTTAATAGATTATCAAAATATTATTGACAAAGTTAATGAAAAAGATTTAGTATATAGTTTCTCACAAATTATTGATGGACGTTATATAGGAGAAAAGAAATTTAGTAAAGTAATGCCTAAAAACTTTATAACACTATCATTACCAAGTTATTACCGTATAACTAATTACCATCATCAACAAATAAAAAAACCTTTAGTACCAAAGAAAAAAGGTTATCAAATACGCCATTATAATATGGCTCATGGTATTGTAAATATCTTTGCTTTATCTGGATTAATACTTTTCTTAACTGGAATAGCCTTAATATTTGCATCCATTTTCATAGGGGGATAAAATGATTAAAATAGTATTTATGGGAACACCTATCTTTAGTGTTTCTGTTTTAGAAGGATTAATAGAAAATTATCAAGTAGTAGGAGTAGTAACACAACCTGATAAATTAGTTGGAAGAAAGAAAGTTATGACACCATCTCCAGTTAAGGAGACTGCACTAAGTAATAACATTCCTGTTTTTCAACCAATTAAAATTAAAGAAAATTATGATTTAATAAAACAGTGGAATCCAGATCTTATTATCACTTGTGCTTATGGACAAATAATACCACAAGAAGTATTAGATATACCAACACTAGGATGTATCAATGTTCATGCTTCACTTCTACCTAAATTAAGAGGAGGAGCACCTATTCAAAAATCTATTATTTATGGATATGACAAAACAGGTATCACTATTATGGATATGATTTTAAAAATGGATGCCGGAGATATAATTACTCAAAAAGAGACGGTTATATCTGAAGATGATACATATCAAACTCTTCATGATAGATTAAGTCTTATAGGAAAAGAACTATTATTAAAAACACTTCCCTCTATTATTGATAAAACTGCAGTAAGAACAAAACAAATAGAAGAAGAAGTAACTTATGCTTGGAACATCAAAAGAGAAGAAGAAAAAATAGATTTAACTAAAAGTACTAAAGAAGTTTATAACCAAATAAGAGGTCTTTTTCCAAAACCAGGAACTTATCTTTATTTAGACGATAAACTAATTAAAGTATATTCTGCTGTTATAGGAAATGAAAAACCTAAGGAAATAGGTTCAATTACCAATATATATAAAGATGGAATAGGAATATCTACAAGCGATGGTGAAATTATTATAACTAAGATTCAACCAGAAGGTAAAAAAGAAATAGAAGTTTCTAATTACCTAAACGGTCTTAATAATGAAGAATTATTAACTAAGAAATTTAAGTAGGTGAATTATGAAAGATCAAAAAGGGTTTACAACAATTGAATTAATGATTAGTTTTATTATAATATCTGCAATCATTGTAACAATGCTTGCAAGTATTTTATCTATCAGAGAAGCTCAGTATGAAGAATCTGTTTATAGTACAGCAGTTACTACTAAGAACTCTATTACTAAACATATACAAGATGACTTAACGATAAGAACTATAACAAGCGTAGATATTACTGATAAAACTAATGTTAAACTTTTTTTAGGTGATGGGAATGAAAGGACGATTAGTATAACATCTAATTGTATTACTTATTTAAACGAAGAAATATGTCTTCCGAAAATAAACGAAGATAATTCTATTCTTACTTTTGATACTGCTAATATTACAACTAGTAAAGATGGATTTCTAGTTGTAAGAGTGCCTATAATACATCCCGATTTAGAACAAGAACTAAGTGTTGAAATTATCGCACCAATAGGATAAGTATATATAACAAGAAAGCAATAAATAAGTGTAGTAATCTTGCTTTAAAATAATCACTGTATTTAATATTAGAACCTCTTAAGATAGAAAGTACTTGCATATGTACTGATAATCCACCAAAAGATAAGAAACAACTTATTATAAGGCCTTTAACTTCTAAAGATAAAGAACTAAAACTAACTAAGTTAATACCATTTGTTATCTCTAATATACCACTAATTATTAAATTAAAGGTATCAGGTAATGAAATGGTATTTTTAATTATCTCGGATATAATACCAAAGAAAATAATAATTCCTAATAACAAAAGTAAAGTTTGAATAGAACTAGTAATAGCACTACTTAAAGTAGAGATAAAGCTATTACTTTTTTCTTTGTCTAAATAACCCAAAGCACGTCTTATAGATATTTTTTCTTTTAAAATAACTTTTCTCTTTCTAAAAATAAATCCTAGTATAAAATTAGCAACATAATGACTTATCATAATATAAATACCAATAGTTATATCGTTTAATAGTAAATAACCTATACCACCTATTATAAATAAAGGATTAGCAAAATGCGTAAAGTATAACAATTGTTTAATATCATTAGAACTAATCTTATCCTTATCATACAATGATTTCATACTACGAGCACCACTAGGAAACCCGGATATCATACTCATAACTAAGACAAAAGCACTATTTTTATTAACTCTAAAAAAAGAAGTTACTTTTTTTAATAATTCACCTAAGAAATCAACAAAACCAAAGTAAATAAGTAATTCTGCTAGCAAAAAGAAAGGAAATAAAGAGGGGAATAAGACATTTTTCCATAACTCTAAACTATTAAGAACACTATTAATTACTATACTAGAGTTAGTCAAAATAAAATATATAATAAAAAAGAAAATACCACAAATACTAAAAATTTTTAAATTTCTTTTCATAATTAGTCCTATCTTTGATATAATAAATTGAAAGGTTGATTACATGTTTAAGAAAATATATGATATTGTATTAAGTTTTATAAAAGAAAATTATAAATTCCTTATCTTTATAATCTTTTTCTACTTAGTCCTAACATTTCCTCTTCCGTTTTATATATATACAGGAGGAGGTACTATTGATATAGATGAAAAAATAGAATTAGAAGAAGATAAAAACAATAGTAGTAGTTATCATTTTGCCTACGTAAGTGAAGCGGAAGCTACTGTTATAACCTATCTAGCAAGTTTCATTCTACCAGGATGGGATGCTACTCCCATTGATGATTATCAAATAAATGAAGAAGAAACAGTAGAAGACATTAATATGCGTAATGTCATTGCTTTAGAAAATGCTAATCAAGAAGCCGTTAAACTAGCATATACTAAAGCTGGTAAAGACTTCACAATCAATGATATATCTTTTTATGTCCAGTATATATCAGAAGAAAGTATCACTGATATAAAAATAGGAGATCAATTATTAAAAGTAGATAATCAAGAAATAACCTCAGTAGATGAATACCGAGAGTATGTAAAAAGTAAAGAAGTAGGGCAATCTCTAACGTTAGAAGTTCTAAGAGATGATAAAACACTCACAAAAACAATAGAAGTTGTTTTAATAGAGGGGGAAAAGTTAACTGGCATCTCAGTTGTACCTATTTACGACTACATAACAGATCCAAAAATAGAAATAAATTTTGCATCTAACGAATCAGGACCATCAGGTGGATTCATGTTAACACTTTTTATTTACAATCAACTGTTAGATGAGGAACTTGTCAGTGACTTAAAAATAGTCGGAACAGGAACTATTGATGAAGAAGGTAATGTCGGACCAATTGGTGGAGTTAAATATAAATTAGCAGGTGCAGTCAGTGAAAAAGCGGATATCTTCTTTGCTCCTACAGGTGATAACTATGAAGAGTGTATCGCCTTACAAAAAGAGCATAATTATGATATAGAAATAGTTGAAGTTAAAGAGTTGGATGATGCAATTAATTACTTATTAAGTTTACAGTGATTTTTGTAAATAGTTTGTAAAAAAGAATGTAAAATAAAAATAAAACAAAAAAAGACTATCTAAAGGAAAGAATAGTGTGGTAAAATAATTTTATCAAGAAGTAAGAGGTGTAAAAATGAACGAAATATTAGATTTTTTAGCAAACAATGAAATGATAATTTTACTAGTGGTAACAGCATTCTTACTTATTATAATTGCCTTAGTATTAGTTTTTGCTAAGGAAGAAAAGTTTAGTATAACTACAAATGAGGATACAGACTTTGAGAAAAACGAAAGTGCTCTTGATACATTAGTAGAAATAGAAGAAATTAAAGAGACAAACAAAGTAACCGAGGTTGCACCTGAACAACCACAAGTACAACTGGTTGAGGCAGTAGAACCAGTCGAAGTAAAAAAAGAACAAACTAATGAAGAATATTTAGAAAATACAATGTCGCGTCTTGAACCAATCAATGAAATTAAATATGTCGAAGAAGGTTTAGAAAAAACACAAGCCTTATTTGAATTAGAAAAAATTACAGAAGAACTAAAAAAACGTGAAAAAGCAGAAATAGAAGAAATTAAAAAACTAATACCTGAAGAAATCGAAATAGAAGAAACATCTGGAACAACTAACGCACTAGAACCAGAAGTTATTGAAGTAACAGAGGTTGTTGAAAAAGAACCAGTTCAAATGACTATTGAAACACCAGAAATAATTGAAGTAAACGAAGCCGAACCAGAAGTAGTAGAAATAGAGGAAACTATTCCTGAATTATCTTTGTTTGAACAAGAACAAGAAGAAAATGCTATCATTAGTTTAGATGAATATTTACAACTAGGTGAAAGGATGCACGAATCTAATGAATTTGAACAGTATGAGGATGAAGGAGATATTCCTATTACAATCGAAGAATTAGAAGCTAGAATGAAAGGACCTATTCAACTAGCAGCTCCTGTACAAACACCGGAAACAATTGAAATTGAAGAAGCGGTAAAAGAAGATATTGTTGAACCTGTTAAAGTTAAATTAGATGACTTTAATACAATTGAACCTACAACGATAGAGTCAATTGCTAAATCAGCATCTTTCAGAACGACACCTTTTATTTCGCCAGTTTATGGTAGAGAAGAAAAAGAACATATCGATCATACAATACAATTAGAAAATACTGCTAACTATGAAAAGTTAGATGAAGAGATTAGAAAAACAAACGAGTTCTTAAATACATTAAAAGAATTACAAAAAAAATTAGACTAACAAGTCTTTTTTTGTTATAATAAATGCACATTTGAGGTGATAAAATGAAAGTAGCAATCTATACATTAGGATGTAAAGTAAATGCCTATGAAAGCGAATATATGCTTGATCAATTTAGACAACACAACTATGAAGTAGTAGACTTTAAAGATGAAGCGGACGTCTATATTATAAATACTTGTACCGTTACTAATACAAGTGATATTAAAAGTCGTAAGATTATTAGACAAGCGATTAACAAAAAAGAAACTGCTATAGTAGTTGCAGTAGGATGTTTTATTGAAGCTAACTTTGATTACGAAGAAGCAGGATTAGATCTAGTTATTGGTAATAAAAACAAAAGCAAAATAGTAGAAATAGTAGAAGACTATCTAAATAATAAAAAGAAACAACCAAAAGAAAGTTTATTAGATACTAGTTTTGAAGATATGTTTATCACTACTTTTGAAGGAAGAACAAGAGCCTTTGTTAAAATACAAGATGGGTGTGAAAACTTCTGTACATACTGCATTATACCGTATGTAAGAGGGAAGTGTCGTTCTAAAAAGCAAGAAACAGTTATAGAAGAAATAACCTCTTTAGTGAATAATAATTATCAAGAAATTATCCTTACTGGTATTCATACAGGAAACTATGGAGTAGATTTAAATACTAATTTCGCCTCATTATTAGAAGACGTAGTAAAGATTAAAAATCTTAAAAGATTACGTATCTCATCGATTGAAATAACAGAAATAACCAAAAAAATACTAGATTTAATAGAAAAACATGATATTATCGTAGATCATTTGCACATACCATTACAATCAGGATGCAATAAAACACTAAAAGATATGAATCGTAAATATGATATGGATTATTTTAAGAACATAACAGAAAAATTAAGAACTATTAGACCGAATATTTCTATTACAACAGATGTGATTATGGGCTTTCCAACAGAGACAGAAGAAGACTTCAAAGAAACATTTAATAACATAAAAGAAATAAAGTTCTCTAAATTACACGTCTTTCCTTTTTCGTTGAGAAGTGGTACTAAAGCAGAAGAGTTTGAAAACATTGTAACAGATGAAATGAAAAAACAACGAACTCAAACATTACTTGATTTATCTAAAACATTAGAAGATAATTATAATCGATTATTTCTTAATAAAGAAGTTGAAATACTAATCGAAAAAAATAAAGAAGGATATAGTTATGGACACACAGGAAACTACTTATCTTGTAAGATAAAAGGAGAATATCCAAGTAATACCTTCATTAAAGGTAAAATAATTGACATTAATTACCCATATTGTGTCGTAAGTGTTGAAAAGAGTTAGATATTTTACTATAATATAAGTAAGTATAGAAAAGAGGTAATTTTATGGAATACATGACAACTGCTAATGACGAAAAAATAACCGTTCATGAAATGAATGAAGAAAACAAAAGAAATAAAAAACAAGAAATTAAAAAAAAATATTTTGGAAATCTTATTAGCCACGTTAACAGAGGTATTATTGAAGAAGTAGATTTTTGTGAAAGAAGAGGAAGAACGTATGGTGAAGCTCCAATATCATCAGTAAAAATCACTTATAAAAAAGGAAATAATAAAGAACTAAAGAGCACATTAATTTCTCTTAATCAAAATCCTAACAGCAAAGAATACAAAGAAAATATGGAATTTTTCTGTGAGTTACAAGCAGCTGCTATAACAAAAAAAATAGAAAATAAGCAAAAGTTTAAAGAAAAAGCCATCTCTAACGTCAAAGTATTTGGTGCTGTTGTATCTGCAGTAGTATTTACTGGTGTCGTTATATCTACAACAATCGACATGATAAAAGAAGCTGACACACCAAAAGTAACAACAGAGCAATATCAAGAACAAGAAGCAAAGTTTGATCAATTATTGGAACAAGCAAATCAATTAGGAATTGATATTAACACATTAAGTTATGATATGGACCCTTCAGAAAATGAATCGCTTGGATCTATGAATAGTTTAGTTAATGATAAAACACCAAATTATCACGATCTTCAGGAAGGTTCATCTGTACTAAGTGGTGCGATTAATCAAGCTCAAGAAGGCGCTGAAGAAAGAGAAATGATGGGAAATTATCATAACAATTTACTAAGCGCAAATGATAATAACGAATACGAAAATGGTGGAAAAGGAAAATAAGCAAACAATCAGTTTGCTTTTTACTTAGAAGGAGAATTAAATATGGATAAATATATAAAAGGTCATTATAGAAGAAGTATTTATTCTTCAGAAACAGGATACATAGTAGGTATTTTCAAAGTAAGTGAAACTAATAATAATGAATTAGATGATTATATTGATCGTACGATTACTTTTACTGGACACTTTCATGAATTAAACGAGAATGATACTTATATATTCTATGGTACATTAGAAGAACATAGCAAGTATGGTGATCAATTCGTAGTAACGGCCTATGAGAGATGTCAACCAGAAACCAAAGATGCTCTAGTAGAATTTTTAACAAGTGGACTATTTAAAGGAATAGGAGAAAGGAAAGCCGAAAAAATAGTACATGTTTTAGGAAAAGAAACCATTGATACTATTTTAAATAATCCTGATAATTTATTACTAATACCAACGGTTACAAAGAAAAACATAGATGTTTTACACGTAGGTATGATGAATTACCAAGCTAGTTATCAAATTCTAATTGATTTAAATAGATTAGGTTTTAATACTAAAGATGCTCTTAGTATTTATAATAAATACCAAAGTAATGTCTTTGAAGTAATTGATAAAAATATCTATACTATAATCGAAGAAGTACTTAACATGCCCTTTAAAAAAATAGATCATATTGCATTACAAATGGGAATAGAAAAACAAGATACAAGACGTATTGAAGCAGGTATAATTTATGTTTTAGAAGAACTAGTTAATACAACAGGAAACTGTTATTTTAAATTAAATGAAATACATAATTATTTACAAAGAGCTTTGCTAATAAATACTACTATAAATGAAATAGAAACTTCAGTTAATAACTTACTAAAAGACTTAAGACTAATTCAAAAAGAAGAAAAAATCTATTTAAAAGAAACATATGAAGCTGAAACAAACATTGTTAATCGTTTTAAGTTATTGTATAAATCAACTATAGAAAAACAAAAAGAAAAGAATTATTCAAAACACTTAACTTCTGTTTCTAACAACTTAGAGTACTTAGAAAACAGTTTAAAGATAACTTACAACCAAGATCAAACAAAAGCCATTAAAGAAGCTTATAACAATGACATATTAGTAATAACAGGAGGACCAGGAACAGGTAAAACAACTATTCTAAAAGCCATCGTAGAAATGTATCGTCTAGTAAATGATCTTAACTATGGTAAATCAGTTGATGAATTAGTCTTACTAGCACCTACAGGAAGAGCAAGCAAAAGAATGAATGAATCAACACTTTATCCAGCATCTACTATTCATAGATTCTTAAAATGGAATAAAGACACTAATAAATTTTCAGTTAATGAGAATAATAAAAGTGATGCTAAATGTGTTGTTATTGATGAAGCTAGTATGGTAGATGTCTATTTATTAGATAATTTATTAAAAGGACTAAGTTATAAGTGTAAAATTATCTTAGTAGGAGATTATGAACAATTACCTAGTGTTGGACCAGGACAAGTATTAAAAGATATTATTGATAGTGATAAACTACCAATTGTGCACTTAAAAGAATTATATCGTCAAAAAGCAGATTCTAACATCCTAACACTAGCATATGACATAAATAAAGAAGTAGTAGATTACAGTTGTTTTAACAATGAAGAAGACCTTACTCTAATAGAAACAACTTCCCAAAACTTAAAAAAAGAATTAAGAGAATTATGTGAAAACTATTTAGATTATGATTATCGATATTTTCAAATACTAGCACCTATGTATAAAACAATGAACGGAATAGATTCACTTAATAAGATGTTACAAGAAGTTTTTAATCCTAAAAAAACTAATAAAAAAGAATTAGTAGTAGGAGAGATAACTTATAGAGAAAATGATAAAGTTATTCAACTAGCTAATATGCCAGATGAAAATGTCTTTAATGGTGATATTGGAATTATTTCTAAAATAAATACACAACCAAAAGAAATATATATAGATTTTGATGGAAATGAAGTAAGATATACTCCTGCCAATTTTATTAAATTTAAACATGGATTTGCAATATCGGTACATAAAGCTCAAGGAAGTGAGTTTGATATTGTTATTATGCCTATATTAGAAGAATATAAACGAATGCTTTATAAAAAACTTATATATACAGGTATCACTAGAAGTAAAAAACAGTTATATATTCTAGGACAAAAAAGTGCTCTAACTTCATCATCTAAAAATAACTATAGTGATTCAAGAAGAACAACTATTAAAGAACTTCTAATTAATAGTATAAAAGAAGAAAACTAATTCATAATAATAATGGTACATTGGTTAATGTGTACCGCATATTTTCGGACAATGAGGTGATATTATGAGAATGATGGGAAAAACACTAACAATCGCAGCCATAGGTGCCTTAGGTGTAGGATCTTGGATGGCTTATAAACATTATAATCCAAATGCGAAAAATGATTTAAAGAAAGCCGTACGTAAAATGGCTAACAAAGAGGAAAACATGATCGAAAATATGATGTAATAGAAAAGAGTAGAAATACTCTTTTTATTTTCTAAAATTTTGATATAATTGTACTAGAGAGGAGCAATTTTATGCCAAGATCTAAGAAAAAAACAGAAGAAGAAAAAATCTCTTTTGATGAATTTATAGAAAATAATGACCCTAATTGTTTTAAACCGTTTTATAAACAGGGGAGTAAAGCATTATGTTACCCATTATATGTCATTGAAAACAGCAAGATAGATAAAGGGTACATGTTATATACGGATTTAAGTTTGAAAAATAACTACAATTCAAAAATTCACTTTAGTAAATATAATATTACTTCCGCAGGGTATATCATATCTGACAAAGTTAATGAAAATTTCACTTTATTAAAAATGGAAAAAGAAGCAGCGCTTTACATGGATGAAAAATCACGAAACGAAATAATAAACTTAAGAATAGAGAATATTACAGACACCAATAGTAACAAAATAATATCAATCTTATTAAAGGTCGGCATAGGAGTAATAGCTCTTTTCATAATGATATTATTTTTCGAATATAATAGTTTTTTTAGTACAAAACAAAAAGAAGTTAGCGATGAAGTGGTAAGTGATTTTAAAAATGCTGTAACTGAGTATATAGAAGGAGAAACAACATTTTTTTCAATATCTCATTTGGAAAGAGATGAAGTGGATAGTATAACGGACAACAAAGAAATAAGTGATTTTTTAATAGAAAGTCTCGACTCATTAAAAGATGAAGAAATTGCTAATATCATCGATAGTTTAGATCGTTCAGAATTTTTCTCGCAAAACGTCAATGATTATTTAGAAGCCAAAAATAATACCGCTGTTAAAACAATCAATGACATCATAAAGTATGAACATCTCTATGGAAATAATAATTTTTATGATTTCGAAACTTCGTTAGCCACAATTAAAAGTTACCTAGACGAACCAACATCTGTTTTCATATCAAACGAAGAAGGAGCTTACTACTCATCAAGTGAAAATAGAACTCTTAAAAACGGAACTTATGCAGATAAAAATGATGGTGGTAGTTCAAAGTATACAGCGTCATATAAAGGAGATTTTGCAATATTAGATCATTATCATAAATATTTAGATAGTTATTACCAACACCAAGAGTCATTTAGTGAAACGTATTATTACAAAGGAAAAAAACTGGGTGAATTTGATTCTTATTTAGATAACTTTGAAGATAATAGTATTACTAAAAGTATCGAAGACTCTAAAGTTTATATAACTGATTCATATTTGGTTATTCTTAATGAAGAAAAGAAAATATTTTACGGAAAAAATTTAAATGATACAGTTGGATGTTACATTGATTTTGGCATATAGGAGGTAATTTATGTTATTTATAATGTTTATATTATTTTTGCTCTTCGTGGCATTAATAGCAATATATTTTTTCGAACAAAAGAAAAAAGTTATCTTCAGCTTAGTCATATTATTTTGTTGTGTCATTAGTTATTTTTATTTAAGTTTAGGTATAAATAAAAATAATTATGTCATTGAAAATGTAGAATTGAAAATAAGTGAAGAACTTAATAAATGGGAAATTTCAAACCAAGCCGGTATTAAAGAATATGGCATAGAAGACGTTAAGGTTAAACTCGATATTATTTCAAGCGATAGTGATACATATTACATAAGTGTTAAAGTATCTTGTGAAACTGGTAAAATTACTAGTGAAATAGAAAACAGCTTAATATCTTATGAACTGTTTGAAATATTTGAAATTTTTGATGGTGGTAGTTTTAAGTTAGATAATGGTTATAAAGTAGATATAAGAAGTGATAAAACTAGTGAATTACAAATTACTACCATTGTTAATAGAATAGTTATCAACAAACCTCTAACTGAAGAAGAACAAAAAGAGGAAAATAGAGATATTATCTCATGTTCAGAACGATCAACGACTATAAATGAATGTTCTTGGAGTTCTTCTCAAGGAAAGTGTATATGTAAATAAGTATTAAATAAATTCATCATTTGTTACAAACGAATATCCCTGGTTTCGTATAACATTAATCCCATAAACTATAAAACTTAACTAATCTAAAAGAGTAATCAAGATACTCTTTTTCTCTTTTTATAAAGTATAAAACTAATATATTTGTCAAAATAAGTAAACAATTCTTGAATTATAAGCAATTATTCGCTATAATAGTCTAAGACAAAATGGAGTGATAATAAATGGCATTAAAATATGATGAGAGTTCGATAAAAGTATTAGAAGGTCTAGAAGCAGTACGTAAAAGACCGGGTATGTATATAGGTTCTACAGACAAAAGAGGGCTACACCATCTAGTATGGGAAATAGTAGATAACTCAATTGATGAAGCTATTAATGGATACGGAGATACTATTAAAATAACAATTCATAAAGATAAGAGTATTTCTATTTCTGACTATGGACGAGGAGTACCAGTAGGTAAACATGCAACAGGTAAATCAACACCAGAAGTAATCTATACCGTACTACATGCCGGTGGTAAATTTGAATCTGCTGGTTATAAAGTATCAGGTGGATTACACGGAGTAGGGGCATCTGTTGTTAATGCCTTATCTAAATGGTTAGAAGTTAATATTAAAAAAGATGGTAAAGAGTACCTTATTACTTTTAAAGATGGAGGACACTTAGATAAACCTCTTAAACAAATAGGAACTACCAATAAAACAGGAACAACAGTTAGATTCTTACCAGATGATAAGATTTTTTCGACGACTAATTTTTCCTTTACAACAATATGTGAAAGAATGCAAGAATCAGCGTTTTTGTTAAAAGGAATGACTATCGAAGTATATGATGAAGCAGACGAAAAAGCCGAAAAATTTCATTATGAAGATGGTTTAGTAGCTTTCGTTGAATATCTAAATGAAGACCGTAAAACACTACACAGACCAGTTGTCTTCTCAGGAGAAAAAGATAGTATTGAAGTAGACATTGCGATGCAGTATACCGATACATACAATGAAAACATGATTTCTTTTGTTAACAATGTTAAAACAAGTGATGGTGGAACTCATGAAGTTGGGTTTAAAACAGCCTTAACTAGAGTGTTTAATGAATATGCTAAGAACAATGGTTATATTAAAGGCAAAGAAAAAGCTTTTGAAGGTAGTGACGTTAGAGAAGGAATAACTGCTATTATATCTTTAAAAATACCAGAAGGACTACTACAATTTGAAGGACAAACAAAAGGTAAATTAGGCACACCAGTTGCTAAGACAATCGTTGAACAAATAGTTACTGAAAAATTACAATTTTTCCTAGAAGAAAACAAAAAAGTAGCATCCGATATAATAGAAAAATCTCTTAAAAGTAAAGCCGCAAGAGAAGCAGCTCGAAAAGCAAGAGAAGAAGCCCGTAAAGGAAAAACAAGAAATCCTAAAGATCGTGCTTTATCAGGTAAATTAACACCTGCTCAAACAAAAGATAAAAGCATAAAAGAATTATTCTTAGTCGAAGGAGACTCTGCCGGAGGTTCTGCTAAGCAAGGAAGAGATAGAACTTTCCAAGCGATATTACCTCTAAGAGGTAAAGTTATAAATACTGAAAAAGCTCGTATGGAAGACATCCTTAAAAACGAAGAAATCAATACAATGATTTATACAATAGGAGCAGGAGTTGGAAGTGACTTTGATGTTGATGATATTGAATATAGTAAAATCATTATCATGACCGATGCTGATGACGATGGAGCGCACATTCAGTGTCTACTAATTACATTCTTCTATCGATACATGAAACCACTTATTGAATCAGGTAAATTATATATAGCCCTACCACCGTTATTTAAAGTAACTATGGGGAAAGAGGTAAAATATGTTTATACCACTGATGAATTAAAAGAAACAATCGGTGATAATAAAAAATATGAATTACAAAGATATAAAGGGTTAGGGGAAATGAACGCCGATCAACTTGCTAAAACAACAATGAACAGAGAAACAAGAACCTTAATCAGAGTAAATATAGATGATGCACTACTAGCAGAAAAAAGAGTAAGTATTCTAATGGGAGACAGCGTTGAACCACGTAAAAACTGGATTGAAGAAAACGTTGAGTTCTCACTAGAAGATGATTATAAAATATAAGGAGTAGATAATATGGCTAAAGTAAAAAAACATGACAAAACAATCGTTGAAAAAATATTTGATTACTCCTTAGAAGATATAATGGGAGAACGATTCGGAAGATATTCTAAATACATTATTCAAGATCGCGCTATACCAGATGTACGCGATGGCTTAAAACCGGTTCAAAGAAGAATTCTTTACTCAATGTTTAAAGAACGCAACACCTATGATAAAAACTATCGTAAAAGTGCTAAAACAGTAGGAGACGTAATTGGTAATTATCATCCACATGGAGATACATCCATATATGATGCCATGGTTCGTATGAGTCAAGATTGGAAAATGTTACATCCATACGTTGATATGCATGGTAATAACGGAAGTATTGATGGAGATACAGCAGCTGCCTACCGTTACACTGAAGCAAAATTATCAAAAATTTGTAATGAACTATTAAAAGACATTGATAAAAACACGGTTATGTTCGCGCCAAACTTTGATGATACAATATTAGAACCAACAGTTCTACCTGCAAAGTATCCCAATCTTTTAGTAAGTGGAACAACAGGTATATCAGCAGGATATGCTACTAATATTCCATCACATAACCTAGAAGAAATAATTGATGCCACAATTAAAAGAATTGATTCTCCTAATTGCCGATTAGAGACAATAATGGACATCGTTAAAGGACCAGACTTTGCAACAGGGGCAATAGTAGAAGGAATTAATGGTATAAAAGAAGCTTATGAAACAGGACGTGGGAAAGTAATAATTAGAAGTAGAACAGAATTCACAGAAGAAAAGACAAGAAACAACCTAATTATTACGGAAATACCATACGAAGTTAATAAAGCCAACTTAGTACGTAAAATTGATGAAATTAGAATTGATAAAAAAATAGATGGAATTATCGAAGTAAGAGATGAGTCGGACAAAGCTCTTAGAATAGTTGTTGAACTAAAAAAAGATATGAACAAAGAACTTATCTTAAACTATTTACTAAAAAATACTGACTTACAAGTAAGTTATAACTTTAATATGGTATCTATAGTTAATAGAAGACCAAAACTATTAGGAATCTTAGAAATATTAGATGCCTATATTGCACATAAAAAAGAAGTTGTAGTAAAAAGAACTAAGTTTGATTTAGAACATGCTAAAGCAAGATTTCATATTGTTGAAGGTCTTATTAAATGTTTATCTATTTTAGATGAAGTAATTAAGACAATCAGAGCTAGTAAAAATAAATCTGATGCTAAAAACAACTTAGTTAAAGAATATGATTTCAGTGAATTACAAGCAGAAGCTATCGTAATGTTACAATTATATAAATTAACTAATACAGACGTTGTATTATTAGAAGAAGAACTAGATAATTTAAAGAAAATTATTTCTGGATTAGAAGCTATTCTTAACAGTGAAGATATCCTACATCAAGTGATGAAAGAAGAACTAAGAAAAGTTAAGAAAGAATACTCTATCCCAAGAAGAAGTGAAATAAAAGAAGAAATAACAGAGTTAAAGATTGATACACAAGAGATGATTGCCAAAGAAGATGTTGTTGTTTTAGTAACTAAAGATGGTTATATTAAAAGAGCAAGTTTAAGAAGTTATCAAGCGACAGATGATGATCCAACTCTAAAAGAAAATGATTATGTTATTGGTAAGTATGAAGCGAATACTATTAATACACTATTATTATTTACTTCACTAGGTAATTACTTATACGTACCAGTGCATATCATTCCAGATACTAAATGGAAAGACTTAGGTAAACATATTAGTAATATTATCAAAATAGATGAGAACGAAGAATTAATAGGAAGTATTTTAGTAAAAGACTTTAATCATAACTTAGAAATATTACTTGCTACTAGTGATGGACTAATTAAAAGAACATCTCTAAAAGATTTCGAAGTATCTCGTTATACTAAACCTATTACATGTATGAAACTAAAAGCTAATAGTAAAATGATATCAGTAGAACCAGCACTACATAACGATGTCTTTATTGCTACTAATTCAGGTTATGGAGTATGGTTTGATAAACAAGAAATACCATTAGTAGGATTAAGAACAAGTGGAGTAAAAGCAGCTAACCTTAAAAATGATGAAGTAGTATCAATGACTAACTTTAACAGTGAAGAAATAGAATATGTTTCTATTATTACAGATAAAGGTACAGCTAAAAGAGTTAAATTAACAGAATTTGAAAAAACAGCAAGAGCAAGACGTGGTCTAATGTTAATTAAAGAAGTTAAATCTAACCCATATAAAATAGTTAATGTCTTTACAACATCTACTAAGAATACTATTGGTATTAAAACATCAGATATTAAAGAAGTTAAATTAACAGAACTTCCAATAAATGATCGTTATTCTACAGGATCTAGTATTACGAAAGAATACATCTATCAAACATTTATAACTAAAAGTATAGAAAAAGATATCAATTCATATCAACCAGATAAAGAAAACATTATTGATACACCAAAAGTATCACTTAAAGAGATAGATGAAAGATTAATGACTATCGAAGATTTCATAGAAGAAGAGTAGAAACACTCTTTTTATTATGCTATAATAAATCACAATTAAGAAAGAAGTGAACAACGATGAAAGATATCAATAATTTAAATAATGAGCAAAAAGATTTAGATAAAAGGGCCAACACATATGAAATAATAGCAACTATTAGTTTATTAGGAGCTTTCATATCACCTGTATTGTCATCCATTCCGACACCTACATCAGTGGTAACAGCATCGTTTATAAGTACTTGTTGTTCAGGAGTTTATGTGTTTTCAAGAGTGAAAAATACTATTATCAAGCAACGTATTCAAAAAGAAAACTTAGAAAATGAGAATACGAGTGAAGAAAAAGAAGGTTTAAGAACCAAAAAAAGTTTGAAAAAAACACTTCAAACACAAGTATACAATATTCAAAAAAAAATTGATAAAGTGGAACGAGAACGAACGAAAAAAATAATAAATATGTGGGCTGCACCAGCTGTAGCTACTGTTGTTCCAATTGTTTTGACGTTATTAAATATGCCAATTCCAAGTTTCTTGACTAACTCTTTTGTTGCTTTAGCAATATGTACAATGATAGTAAAATTATATGAAGGGACAATGCTAACGGATACAATCATCGAATTAAATTCACAAGTGAAAAAAACAAGAGAATTATTAGATGACGATCTCGATGAAAAAGAAAACAAATCAACTTCAAAGGATGTGGCAAAGAAAGAAAACGTAAAAAAAGATCTTTCTTTAGCAAATAATCACCGTAAAACACAATTAAGTGAACAAAATGACATGAACCCAATAACAGGAAATACCAATATTAGTTTTGAACCAGAAGTTGAAAGTATGAGTACACAAGAATTAAAGGAGTTTAAAAGTGTTTTAAATAATAGACTTGATTTATTTGTGTCCTCTGATAACATCACTATTCCAGATGACAAAAAATCAGTAAATGTGAAAGTTAAGATGAAGAAGAAGTTATATAAGTAACTCTTTTTTTATATAAAAAAAGATCTTTCGATCTTTTAAAACGCTTCTACTTCACTTAAAGTAGGAACAGTATCAAATATAATTCTTTGTGTCTTTTCTGCTACATTGCCACCTTTATCTTCAACATGATAAACAATCCAGTATTGGTTTTTAGCTTGTTCAAATCTAACTTTATGAGTAATAGTATAATCATCGCTATTATCAATGATTTCTAAATGATCATAATCAATATCATTAATTGAACTAACTAACAACTCCGGTTCTTCGTATTTAATTACAGGTACAACAATATCATTAGGATTATTATGGTCTTCTAAGTAAACAGAATCTTTAGTATTAGCAATCCAACCTTCTTCTCCTGTAGGAAGTTCAATTTTATACCAAACATATTTCTCATCATTTGGTTCAACTTCTACCGCACGGTATTTACCACCTTTACGAACAGTATCAATTTGTGTCGCATTAACATCGTGATCAGTTCTAACATTTAAATATTCATTTAAAATAACCACATGCCATTCATCCTCTCCAATCTCATTGAAAAATAATGGATGAACAAAATTGAAATAAGAAAAAGCAATCGCTCCTAATATTATTAAAGTAATTATAAATCCTTTCATAAGTAACTCCTTTCTATATAATTATATCATTATATTTTATTAGATTCTAGATACAAATAACATGAAAAAGAGAAAATATGACAACTATCGCTAATTAATAGTTATCATTTCTTGTTAAATCACATATATATAAATAGGTGGTAATATGTCCAAAGAAACATTTAAACTATTTATGAAAAATAATCCTGATTTACTAAACAAAATAAATTCAGGAGAAATGACTTTTCAAAAATATTACGAAATTTATGAAGTGTACGGAGATGACACCTCAGTATGGAATAAATACAAAGAAGATACTATCACAATATCCAAAACTTCATCGACACCATCATGGCAAGAAATAGTAAACATGGTTAAGAAAGTTGATTTAAATACAGTTAAGAAAGGTGTATCAGGTTTGCAAAAAGCTATTGGATTAGTTCAAGAGTTAGGAATAGGGTCAACAACTACAGACAGTCCAAAACCATATGAAGAAAGACCTATATACAAACATTTAGACGACTGATGATTATAGAATTACAACAAAAAATCAAAAACGACCCTAATTTATATCAGTATTTAAGAGAAAATTCTTATTGGTATAAATATTTAAATCGAGATCCAAACAGTATTAAACAAATGGAAGAAGAAATGAAAAAGAAATATCAACTGACAACCGGTGATAAAATAAATAATATTGCCAGAAATATTGAAATGGTAAGAACTTTTATGGAAGTGATGAAATAAAGTTCTTTTTATGTTAAAATATATTTATGGAACAAAAATTAGAAGAATTAATTAAAATATTAAAACAAGAACCTCTTTTCAAAGAGTATTTTAGTCTTGAAAAACAACTTTTAAGTGATAAAAAAATATTAAATAGTATTGAACTATATCAAAAGTATCAAGATCAATCTAGTAAAAAACAACTAGATGAAAATAAAGACTATCAAAGATATTTAGAGTTAGAAAAGGAAGTAACAAATTATATTAATGACCTTAATGATAAATTAAAAGAATTAACGAAAGGGCGTAAATGTTATGAAAATAATTAGTGGTACTTTAAAGGGACGAATTATTAAAGGCCATGATGTAGAGGGAACAAGACCTACTATTGGTAGAGTTAAAGAATCTTTATTTGCCATGATTCAAAATCATTTAAATGACAAAGTTGTTCTTGATTTATTCGCTGGAACTGGTTCCCTAGGAATAGAAGCTTTAAGTAATGGGAGTAGGGAGTGTTACTTTGTTGATCAAAATAAAAAGATGTTTAACATCCTAAAAGATAATATCAAAGAATTAAAGATTGAAGATAAAACTCATTTACAAAACACTTCTTTTCAGACAGCATTAAAATATTACCAAGAACAAAATATTAAGTTTGATCTAGTGTTCTTAGATCCACCTTATCAAACAGAGTATTACGAGGAAGCAATTAAGTTACTCTTAGAATATAATTTGTTAAATAAACAAGCAATTATTGTCTGTGAAAGTGATAACTATAATAAATTTACTAATATAAAACTTCCTATTTACAAAGAAAGAAAATATGGTGACAAATGGATCGTTATCTATGATATAATAAATTAAGGTGATAAGAATGAATAATAAAGGTTTTGCAGTTTCTACCATTATATATGCGATTTTATTAATGGCCTCTACTGTTTTAATGATTTTAATTACAACAATGGCCTCTACTAAGAATGAGAATGATGTATTATATAGTACTATTGATGATGAATTAAGTGAAATGCAACTACAAGCTCAACAACCTGGTTGTCCTGTTAATGTTAGATATATTATTGTGTCCGATACTCCAACAAGTGTCAAAGCATTTCTAACTTCTGGTGGCAATATAAATGGAACAATCCAAACACACCCTAACAATAGTGGGGAATCACAATCACTTATTGATTTAGGAGATACTTACCAATTAAAACATATTGATATAACAGGGTATAATGGTGGTTATATAATGACTTATGACGAAACAAGACTTGATCCTGTCTATTATCATCATAGAACTGAAGTATTTAATAATAATTTAACAGGTGGTAATCCTACATACCTAGAAACACCTAAGTTTCAGTGCTAAGAGTTTATACTCTTTTTTTTATTAACTTCTCATCTATAATAGTAACATTATAATTTAAAAGATTTTTATATAGCTCATCATTTAAAACAGTAGAATATATTACTTTATCCGTAAACTCTCTCTTTAGTACAACCTCATCTCTTAAAAAGTAATCAATATTAGATTGAATCTCATAACTAAAACTAAATGTTATTTCTAACATCTCTTTTAATTCACTTTTATTTACTAAACTAAGTGCTTCTTTACAACTATTACCATATGCTCTAATTAAACCACCAGCACCTAGTTTAATCCCTCCGAAATAACGAACTACCACTACTAAAGTATTAACCAAATCATTCTTTTCTAAAATAGATAACATAGGCATACCCGCAGTACCTTTAGGTTCACCATCATCGCTGAACTTAACTGTGTTTTCTAATCTATATGCATAACAAACATGATTAGCATCATCATGTTTATTTTTAATCTCTAATAATAATTTATTTATATAATCAATATTATCGACATAATATAAATAAGTAATAAATTTTGAGTTTTTAATTACTAATAAATTTTCTATATCTGCATTAATTGTTTTCATACTAACTCCTTTTCTAATTATAACGTAAACAACTAACTATTTCCACTTGAAATAATCCCTAACATTTGTTAAGATAGATATAGTTGTTAAGAAACATTGATAAAGACTAGTAACTACCAATAATTATCAAAGAGAGTCGGTGCTTGGTGAAAATCGATATAATTATTTTAGTGAAGCTACTTTTGAGTTTCATCGGTCAATAAGCCGTTATCTAATTAAGACCCAAACTAGGATGGTACCGTGTTAATATAACACTCCTAGAAGTTGAGGTCTTTTTATTTTAAAAGGAGGTTATTATGAAGTTATATTTAATCGCAGGTTCTTCAGGAACAGGAAAAGATGAATTAGGAAAAATAATGAAAGAACAATTAGAAAAAGATAATACAAGAGTAACTCTTTTAAAAATAACTAAACCCTTATATAACTTATGTAAAGATCATTTCGGTTGGAATGGAGATATGAATAACAAACCAAGAGAATTATTACAAACACTTGGTATAGAAGTAATAAGAAAACAATTACATAAAGATGACTATCTATTAAATCATCTAATTGAAGATATTGAGATATTGAATCTTTATTTTGAAGTAGGAATAGTAACAGATATTCGTTTAACAGAAGAACTAGAAGTTTTAAGTGATAAGTTTAATACAACTACTATTAAAATATCAAGAGAAAACTATCAATCCACTTTAACAGAACCCCAACAAAGCCATCTAACAGAAAACGATTATGAGAATTATACTAATTATGATTTTGAAATCGTTAATACAAATATAGACAAATTAACTAAAGACGCTTTAGTAATATTAGGAGGTAGTAAAAATGAATAAATTAATAGCAATAGTAGGAATGAGTGGTAGTGGTAAGAGTGTTGTAACAGACTATCTACTAGAAAAAAACTTTCAAAGAGTATACTTCGGTGGTGTTACTATGGAAGAACTACAAAAAGCTCATATGGAAATAACACCAGACAATGAAAAATATATGCGTGAAAAACTACGTGCCGAACATGGTATGGCAGCATATGCAATCATGTCTCTACCTAAAATAGAAGAGTACTACCGAACAGATGATGTTATTATTGATGGACTTTATTCATGGGAAGAATATTTGATATTAAAAGACAAATTTCCTAATCTTACAGTAGTATCTATAATTGTCGATAAAGATATCCGTTACGATAGAGTAGGTAAAAGAGAAATAAGACCTTTCAATTTAGAACAAATTAAACAAAGAGATTATTCAGAAATAGAAAATCTTGCTAAAGGTGGACCTATATCAATAGCAGATTACTATATTGATAACAACAATACATTTGATGATTTATATCAACAAGTAGATAAAATATTAACAAAGGTGGTTAAATAATATGCGCAAAATGACACATGATGAAATAAGAACGATGTGGTTTGAATTCTTTAGTGAAAAAAACCACCAAATAATAGAAAGTGCGTCTTTAATACCAATAGATGATAATAGTTTATTATGGATTAATGCAGGAGTAGCGCCATTGAAAAAGTACTTTGATGGATCTGTTATACCAGATAATAAAAGACTTACTAGTATCCAAAAATGTATTCGTACTAACGACATTGAAAACGTAGGAGTTACTAAAAGACATCAAACATTTTTTGAAATGATGGGTAACTTTTCGATTGGAGATTACTTCAAAGAAGAAGCTTGCGAGTGGGCATTTGAGTTATTAACTAGTGATAAATGGTTTGCTATACCCCTAGATAAATTATATTTTACAGTCTACACTAAAGACCAAAAGACTTTTGATAAATGGCTAACACTAGGTGTTAGTGAAGACCATATTGCTAAACTAGATGGTAACTACTGGGAAATAGGAGAAGGACCATGTGGACCGGATACCGAAATATTCTTTGACCGTGGTGAAAAATATGATAAAGAAGGTACTGCATTAGAGAACTTCTTTAAAGATGAAGAACAAGAAAGATACGTAGAAATATGGAATAATGTTTTTAGTCAGTACAATGCAAAAAAAGATTTACCAAGAAATAAATATAAAGAACTACCTCATAAAAATATTGATACAGGAGCAGGTTTGGAAAGATGGTGTACTGTTTTTCAAGATGTTGATAGCAACTTCGATACAGACTTATTATTTCCTATTATCAGAGGAGTAGAAAATTTAAGTGGTATTTTATACGATGATCATATAGAAGCTAAAATCATTGCAGATCATGTTAAAGCCCTAACATTTGCCCTAGCAGATGGAGCATACTTTGAAAATATAGGAAGAGGTTATGTACTAAGAAGACTATTAAGAAGAAGTGTTCGTATGGGTAAAAAAATAGGACTTAACGAACCATTCATGTATAAATTAGTTAGTTATGTCATAGATACAATGAAAGAAGCTTATCCTTATTTAGAAGAAAAACAAGGAGTAGTTAAAACCCAAATACTAGCAGAAGAAAGATTGTTTCATCAAACATTATCTGCAGGAGAAAAAAGATTATATCAACTAATGGATGAATCTTTAGATAAAACTATTTCTGGACAAGATGCTTTTAAATTATATGATACATATGGATTCCCATTTGAATTAACACTTGAATATTTAGAAGAAAAAGGCTTTACTGTCTCTAAAGAAGAATATGATAAATATATGGAAGAACAAAAGAAATTAGCTAAAGCCAGTATGAAGAAAAATAATTCTTTTAAAACACAACAAGAAGCTTTAATGTCACTACAAAAAGAATCTACTTTCATCTATGATCAATACGAATTAAAAAGTAGCATAGTAGCTCTTATAAAAGATGATTCACTAGTAAAAGAGTTAGAAAAAGAAGGATATGTTGTTCTTAAGAAAACATGTTTTTATGCAACTGGTGGAGGACAAGTTCATGATACTGGTATGATTATAGGTAAAGATTTTAAAGCCCGAGTAACAGAGTGTTTTAAAGGACCAAATGGTCAAAATATACACAAAGTTAAAATATTAAAAGGGAAAATATTACTTAAAGATGATTGTGAATTAGTAGTAGATAAAGAAAGAAGAGAACAAATAGAAAGAAACCATAGTAGTGTTCATCTACTACAATATGCTCTTAGAAGTGAAGTGAGTGATACTATTAAACAAGCAGGAAGCCAAGTAGATAATGAAAAATTACGTTTTGACTTCACGTTTACTGGTAAAATCATGGATAATGATTTAATCAAAGTAGAAAATAGAGTTAATGAGTTAATAAGTGCATCCATTATGAGTTTAACTGAAGAAATGGAAATAGAAGCTGCTAAAGAAAAAGGAGCACTTGCCTTATTCAGTGAAAAATATAAAGATCAAGTAAGAGTAGTAACACTAGGAGATTCAGTAGAATTATGTGGTGGTACCCATGTTAGAAACACTAAAGATATTAAAAAGTTTGCAATACTTAGTTGTTCATCAATCGGAAGTAATACTTACCGTATAGAAGCAACTACTGGTATTTATATTGAAAATGCTTTATTCTTACAAATAAAACCATATAATGATGAAATGATTAAACAACTAATGAAAGCTAAAACAATCGTGACTAAAGCTAAGAATGAAGGGATTAACCTCGTATTTGACGTTGATATTAACAATGATAAACCAACTTCATATCAAGATATTATTTATAATAAAAACGAGTTAGAATACGTTCAATCAGAAGTTAAACAATTAGAAAAAGCTTACTTAGAAGAACAACAAAAAAACGCTACTAGTGACTTAACTATTTATTTAGATAAAAAAGAAGTAATAAATAGTATTAATACTATTATTTATAAAACAACTAATCAAGATAGTAATGTTTTAAAAACAATTGCCGATTCACTAGCAAATCAACTACAAAATGCCTTAATTATCTTTGCGAATATAAAAGAAGATAACACAGTTAACTTTGTAATTAGAAGTAACTCTAACATAAGTGCAGGTAATATTATTAAATCACTAACGAGTAAAACTAGTGGTAATGGTGGAGGAAGTAACACTTTTGCATCAGGAGCAGGAAAAGACATTAGTAATATTGATAATATATTAGAAGAGATTAAAAAGGAAATAAATTAATGAATTACTTAGTAGTAACCAACAATGAATATACAATAAAAAAAGTATTAACTAAGTTATTTAAAGAACTAAAGTTAACAGAGGATATGATAACTAATTATAATTTAGAAGAACAAAGCATAGAGGACGTTCTAGAAGATCTGGATACTTACTCTTTCTTAACTACTAAAAAATTAGTTATCTGTCGTAACTCTAACTTTCTAAATAACGAAAAATTAGAAGAAAGTAAAGAAAAACATCTTCTTAAATATTTAGATAATCCTAATCCTGATAACTATTTTATTATAATAACTAATAAGTTAGATGAAAGAAAAAAGATTGTTAAAGAGATTAAGAAAAAAGTAAATATTTTAGAAACAAAAATAGATCCTAAAGAAGTTATAAGAGAGTATTTTAAAGAATATAAGTTTGATTATAATACTACTAATCTTTTATTAGAGTATTGTCATAATGACATTGAAAAACTAACAAGTGAATGTCAAAAATTAACACTTTATAAATATGAAGAAAAAGAAATAACAGTAGAAGATGTCAAGAAAATAGTTGTAAAAAAGATTAACGATGATGATGATTATATCTTTGAACTTATGACTAATATTATAACCAAAAAGAAAAAAGAAGCATTAGCTATCTTAAATGATTTAAAAACATTAGGAGTAGAACCATTAGCAATATTAGGGATGATAGCAAATCAATATCGATTCTTATTACAAGTAGCAATACTAAAAGAAAGAGATTACAGACAAGATGAAATAGCATCTACCTTAAAAGCCCATCCTTATAGAGTTAAAATAACACTTCAAAATATAAGAGAGTATAGTAAAGAAGACTTAATATCATCTATTAAGTCTTTAGCAAATATTGATTTAAATATCAAAAAAGGGAACGATCAAGTAGACTTTGCAATAGAAAATTTTATTGTTAGTCTATAGACGTTCTTTTATTTGACTAAAATTATAAAAAAAGATATACTAATAATAGGAGAAACTATATGAAGAATAAAATAAAAATATATACTTTAATAGCAATATTAGGAATAGTTTTAGTAGTAAGTGGTACTAGTTATGCCATATTAACTTTATTATTAGAAGGTACTACGACCCAATCTATTAATGCAGGTACTTTATCATTAAATTTAGAGGAGACTAATACAATAACTCTAACTAATGCTGTACCAGTAAAAGATGAAGTAGGACAAGCAAATAGTCCTTTAGTATTTAGTATAACTAATAATGGAACAATAGAAGCAGGTTATCAATTATTTATAGAAGATGATGTAATAGACGATACATTTATTAGAATAGATAATACGAAGATAAAATATGAACTTAAAGTGGATGGAATAAAAAGAAGTTTAACTAACTTAAGTTTATTAGAAACAGAAATATATAAACAAAATATAAAACCAGGAGAAACAGTAGACTTTGAATTAAGAGTATGGATTGATTATGAAGTAACAGAACTTAATAAAAACGATATGTTTGCAGGTAAACTAAGAATAGATGCATCTCAAGAAATATTGGATTTAACAACACCCGCAAGTTGCTTTACATTTGTATCAGGTACAATAACCGGATATGATCCAACCTGTCCAACAGATGTAGTAATACCAGAAACAATAAATGGAGAAACTGTAACAACAATAGGAGAAGCAGCGTTTGGATATATCAATAAATACAATAATATAAATCCCAATTATATTTTATTAACCAGTGTAGTAATACCAGACAGTGTTACAACAATAAGCAATTTTGCCTTTTTTGCAGAACCAACATCAGGGTATTCAGGAATTGGAAAAATAGAGACGATTGTAATAGGGAACGGTGTTACAAGTATCGGTGATTATGCCTTTTTTGGTAATCCGACAAAAAATCTAAAATTAGGGAATAATGTCACTACAATAGGAGATTATGCCTTTGCAGATAATCGCTTAACAGAAGTTACAATACCTGATGATGTAACAACAATAGGTGATTATGTATTTATAGGAAACGCTGAAGAAATGACTGGTACGATAACATCGCTTACTTTAGGTAACAGTGTCACAACAATAGGAGAAGCTGCTTTTGCACTAAATGATTTAATTGAGGTAACAATACCTAGCAGTGTAACAACAATAGGATACCAAGCATTTTTTGCTAATCCAAATTTAACAAGAATAAATTTACTAGGTAAAACATCTTTAAATCAGTTTACCTTATTAGAGGATGAATGGTATGGAACAGCAACTATTTATACAGAGGATGGAACTATATTAACACCATAAAGAAAGGAACTTAATATGAAGAAAAAAATAAAAATTTATACAATACTCGCAATATTAGGAACTCTTTTAGTATTATCTGGTACTAGTTATGCTATATTAACTT
>CAYJHI010000005.1:35487-40404 GCA_964370085.1 uncultured Muribaculaceae bacterium
GCAATATTAGGAACTCTTTTAGTATTATCTGGTACTAGTTATGCTATATTAACTTTAGTATTAGAAGGTACTAACAGAAGTACTGTTACAGTAGGTTCTCTTTCTTTAGTTTTAACCGAAGAAACAGGTATTAATCTTACTAATGGAATACCGGTAACAGATGAAGAAGGATTGTTAACAGATTCATTTAATTTCACTGTTGAAAATGATGGTACTATTGAAGCATATTATCAAATATATATTGATGATCAGCCTTTGGAGCCAGGAGAGAATAGAATACCTGGTACTAATATTAGGTATGAACTGAAAAAAGAAGATATACAGTACAATATTAGTAATTTAAGTGAAACTGCAACTTCACTTTATATGGGAAATATTGAACCTGATGTAATTGATAGTTTTGAGTTAAGATTATGGGTTGATTATGATACTACCACTGTTGAATTAAACTCTGTTCATAGGAGTAAATTAAGAATAGAAGCGTCACAAGAATCTATTGCGACTGATGCATCATGTTTTACATTTGCCGCAGGTACGATAACTGATTATGATGAGAATTGTCCTAATGATGTGATTATACCTGAAACAATTAGTGGAACGAAGGTAACTTCTATAGGTGATGGTGCTTTTAAAAGTTCTGTGCAAATAACAGGAGGAATAGTAGAAAATGAGCACGGAACGTTAAACAGTGTTATTATTCCTAATACAGTTACCTCTATTGGAAGAGAAGCTTTTAGATATAACGTTATAAAGAAAGTTGAACTGAGTAATAGTATTTTTTCTATAGATGATTATGCTTTTTCTGACAACCAATTAACAGAAGTTGTTATACCAAAAAGTGTCACAACAATTGAGTCGTTTGCTTTTTCAAATAATCTATTACCTAATATAACACTAACTAATACCATTAACTCTTTTGGTTTTGGAATAGTGTTTGGTAATCCTTTATGTGACGATGTTTTTGCTAATGTGACTATAATTGGATCGCACAATTATAAAATAGATAGGTTATGTACCGAAGGATGGTAATATAAGTCTCAACTCCGAGACTTTTTCTTTTTGCAAAATCTTACAATAAATGATAATATATATACAGGTGATGTATATGTATTTTTGTTATGAGGATAATAAATATCCAATTATAATAGAAAAGAAGATGCGTAATAAAAATACTTATTTAAGAGTAAATGCTAAATTAGAAGTTAAGATTACTACTAATACTTTTGTAAGTGATAAAGTAATAAAGAAATTTATTGAAGATAATTACGAAGTAATTAATAAGATGATTGATAAAAGACTTAGAACTAAAGAGTTTGATAATACATTTTCATACTTAGGTAAAACTTATGAACCAATAATTACTAATGATAAGAATGTTGTTTTAGGAGAAACTAAGGTATTTCTACCTAAAGAGATAGATCTTAATAAATGGTATAAGAAACAAGCTAGTACTCTATTCCTAGAAAGACTAGATTATTGGTATAACTTATTTACTTATAAAATACCTTATCCTAGTCTAAAAATAAGAAAGATGACTAGTCGCTGGGGAGTATGTAATAATAAACTTAAAACAGTTACTCTAAACCTAGAACTTATTAAAAGAGATATTAGTTGCCTAGACTATGTTATAGTACACGAACTATCACATTTTATTGAACCTAATCACTCTGATAAATTTTGGAAAGTAGTAGAAAACAATTATCCTAATTATAAAAATATAAGAAAGCAAATGAGGAACTTCTAATGGTTATAAAAAGTTTAACAAACGAAAAAGTAAAAAAATATTTAAAATTACAAGATAGAAAGTATCGTCATAAGACCAAAACTTTTATTGTAGAAGGAAAACATCTAGTAATAGAAGCATATAAACAAAATATTATTAAAGAGTTAATATTAGAAGAGAACGAAACCTTTTTATTAAACAATGATGTTGTCTATGTAACTAAAGATATAATTAAAAAGATATCTACATTAGAAACACCTTCTACTATAATGGCCCTATGTACAATGAAAGAAGAAGAAGAAATAGGTAATAAAATACTAATATTAGATCAAATACAAGATCCAGGTAATTTAGGTACTATTATACGTTCAGCATGTGCTTTTAACATCGATACTATTATATTGGGTAACAATACGGTAGATGTTTATAACCCTAAAGTTATTAGAGCAACTCAAGGTATGATGTTTCACACTAATATTATTGAAAAAGACTTATTAAAAGTTATTCCGACTTTAAAAGAAAAAGGTATAACTATATATGGAACTGATGTTGTCGATGGAGAAGAAACAACTAATATAGAACTTTCTGATAAATATGCCTTAGTAATGGGTAATGAAGGTAGTGGAGTAAGTGATCAAATAAATGAATTGTGTGATAGAAATCTTTATATAAAAACTAATAAATATACAGAAAGCCTAAATGTTGCTATCGCTGCTAGTATCTTATTGTATGAATTTAACAGGGGGAACTAATGGAATATATAAAAATAGGATATACTAGTGCGACTCATGGACTTAAAGGGGAAGTGAAAATCAAATCAAATTTCCCTTATAAAAATAAAGTGTTTAAGATTAATAATGAACTATACTTAGGTGATGAAAAAGAAAAGATTACTATTAATTCTCATCGCATTCATAAAAATATTGATATGATTACTTTTAATAATTATAATGATATTAATGAAGTTTTAAAGTATTTAAGAAAAGATGTTTATATTATAAAAGAGAGTTTAGAACTAAATGATAATGAAGTGTTAGACAGTGACTTACTAACATATAAAGTACTATATAAAGATAAAGAAGGTACTGTGTTAGAAGTGTTTAAAGCTAGTGAAATGAATAAAATTATTAGATTAAGTATTAATAATAAAGAAGTATTAATACCATACAATGATACTTTTGTTAAAAATATTGATAAAAGCAAGAAAACTATAGAAGTAGAACTATTAGAAAATATGTGAGGTTAAGATGAAGAAGTTTATATTATTAATCATAAGTGTTTTATTTATCGTGGGATGTTCAGAAGAAGAAGTGTCTCGATATCAAATAGGAGATGAATATTATCAATTAATCAACACTAAAATAGACAGTATCAATTTATCAATACCTAATTCATTCGTAGAATTAGTGGATGATGCTAAAGACTTTAAATATGACAGTGATATCGAACGAGTTTTTGTAGATAGTAAATACAACGCTGAACTTACTTTTGATTACTATGAATTAAGTGTAGACAATAATACTATTCCAGAATACAAACAAATCATAATTGCAACTTTTAAAGAGAGTGACAGTGATATATATTGGCTACAAGATGAATTACTAGTTATAGATGGATATAATATTGCTAGACTTGAATTTTATATTGATGATGATGGCGTTCAAATCTATTATAACTTAGCCATTTTAGCATTTGATAACCAAGTTCTAGATATTAACTTTAGATCTACTGATAAAATAACAGAGTGGTCAGATATGATTAATGCAATGTTTGAAACGATAGGAGTTAAGCAAGATGATGAAGATTGATATACTATCACTATTTCCAGAAATGTTTAGTAATATTTTTAACGAATCTATTATTAAAAGAACAATAGAACAAAACATATTAGAAGTGAATATTCATAACTTTAGAGATTATTCTACTGATAAACATCATAAAGTAGATGATACTCCATATGGTGGTGGAGAAGGAATGGTATTGACTTGCCAACCCATATTTGATTGCATTAATAATATAAAAACAAAAAAGAGTAAAATCATTCTTTTAACACCAGAGGGAAAAACTTATAATCAAGAGTGTGCTTATTCTTTATCTAAAGAAGAACATCTTATTATAATATGTGGTCATTATGAAGGCTTTGACGAAAGAATAAAATCAATCGTTGATATAGAAATAAGTATTGGTGACTTTATCTTGACTGGTGGTGAGATTGCCTCTATGATATTAGTAGATTCTATAGGAAGACTATTAGAAGGTTCCATTAAAGAAGAATCTCATTTGAATGATTCTTTCAATAACAATTTATTAGATTATCCTCATTACACTAAACCACGAGTATACGAAGGAATGGAAGTACCAGAAGTATTATTATCAGGAGATCACCAAAAAATAGCACAGTACCGCTTACAAGAACAAATAAAAAGAACTAAAGAAAAAAGACCAGATCTATTAGAAAGTAGTGATATAAATGAGCAATAAGTTAAATTATTTAGTTATTAAAAGAAAAAATTCTAGTGAAATAGAATACTTTGAATATGATAAAATTAATGGCTATGATATAACTCCTAAAACAACTTTTAAAGATGCAATTAAAGTAAATAAAATGATTTTAATTGAACCTACTTTAGTAGAGACTGTCATCAAAAAGAAAATAGAGAAAAGATTTGCTAAGTTGATGCAACTTGTAAAGTTACTTATGTTAAGCGATGATGATACAGGCACTAACTTTAAAGAAGCACTTAATCAAATAGATAAACATCGTCAAGAACTTAATAATCGTTATAAAAAATATTTAAAAGAAGAAGAAACTATGCTAATGGAAAACAAACTAGATATCTTAGAAAGACAAACTAAGATGCAAATGGTTTATTTGATGAACGAACCTAAAGTTTATCAAGAAGAAATAGTGGAAGAAAATAGAAGATCGAGGTAATAAAATGTTATGTGAATACAATGAAAATTTAACAGAAGAAGAAGAGAGTAAAGTATTTAAATATGACGTGATTTCTTCAGCATTAGGGCCAATAGGAATAACAGGTTTGTATGGTACCGTTTTCCTAGCATCTTTGAATTCTCCTATAACAACATTATCATTAGGAATAGGTTCATCACTTTTGCTAACAGGTGCGTACAAACTTATTAAAAAGATAGATAAAATAGAAGAACAAGCCGAAATTAGAGAAAAAAATAAA
>CAYJHI010000006.1:0-32147 GCA_964370085.1 uncultured Muribaculaceae bacterium
GCAATAAGACAATAAAAGACAAAAAATATCATACAATATAACAAGAAACATAGTTTGATTATTGTCACTCGCTCCAATTGATATTTTAGTCGAACTTTTATTAGTTCGATTTTTTTATTAACTAAAACTCTTGTATTCATTTATTTTTATCTATTATAAATATTCTTATAATATAGTATTTTTTTCATTTACATATTTCAGGAGTATTTATAAAATACAAAAATAAAAATGGACTATCTAAACAAGTTGGTAAATATAATTTATTAACAAAAGATAGTCTTAAAACATCACAAGATAAAATGAGAGTATTTTGTATTGAATCATTTAACAAAGAATATAAAACTGCATTTCATTTAAAAGAAAAACAAAAAAGAAGAAATAAAGATATTCATGTATCTGATATGGCTAACTACCAAGAGTTAAAAGATGAAATTATTAAAAATAGAACTAACTTAGAAAATATTAACAATAACTCTAAAAATTTAGACACTGAAACTAATAATTTAAAACAAAAAATAGATAACCTTAAATTATCTAAATTAAATAAAAATAATTATATTATAACTACTGAAGATAAAGACACTATTGATAAGTATATTTCTTCAGTTAGTAAATCAAATGAAGAATATAAAAACATTCATAACCTATCTTTAACACTTACTAATGTAGATGATACTTTAAAATCTAATAGTGAACAAATTAAAACACTAACTGAAAACAATGAAGCTTTAACTCTTAGAGTAAATACTTTATCAAAACAAGTTGATAAGAAAAATGAAGAAATACTAGAACTTAAATCCGAAAATAAATATCTAAAAAGAACAATAGATGTTTTAAAATCTATATTTAATAATTTAGTAAACCTAATTCAAGATAAGTTCTTTACTAAAGATAGAAATAAATATTTTGAGTTTGCTAAAGATTTATTTAAGTATGATATTTTATCTCGTGAAAGATATGATGATATTAAAGAAGTTTATGAAAATTCTGAATACAAAGACAAAAAAAGAGATGACTTTGAAAGATAAGTCATCTCTTTCCCTTTTTTATCGCTCATCTATAATATTTTTGATATATACTTTGTTGGTAGTTCCAATTTTTTTACTAACATTTAGAAATGCCACTTTGCTAAAAAATGGAATCTTTGGCAATTCAACTTGATGTTTTGATATTATACCGAATACAATACTATATTCTTTAATTTCTTCTATTTTATAAGCAGCGTCAGTTGTTTTTTCCTTTATTTTGTCGTTAGCTAAACTTAAAAAAGTTGAATCAGTTAAAAGCAGTTCTGTTGAAACTAATGCTTGATTAAATAAGTGACTTAATGTAGAAGAACCTGAATATGGTTTTAAATGTATCAACTCTTTGTTTTTTGACAATAAATCACATAATTCAACACTACTATGGCCTCCACCATACGTTATTACTGCTGCATCCAATTCAATATATTTATCAGCATTCCTATCTACAAAATCTTTTGTATATGCATTTTCTGTAGTATGGTCAGAAGTTCTTGGCTGAAATTCTATATTAGAAATCATTGTCCTTGAATATTCATCATTAATTCTATTAACATAATCGACATTTATTTTATACCATTTTCCATTGTTTATACAATAAGAATTCCCTTCAAAAGTTATTTCACCATATATACATTTGTATGCTGACCAATTAAATTTAGTAGAACCATCATAACTTGATATTACTTTAATCGTTTTATTTTTTAATTGGTTAATATCATTTAATTCATTTTGTAGTGAAGATTTTACTTTATCTATAAAAATATCAGTTTCTAAAGAATTTCTTGAATATCGAAAACCTGCAATATCTTCCCAATTAATAACTTCTGGAACAGCCATCCAAAAATTTTCACTACTATTTTTAATTTCCTCTATAAGTTTTGCATTTAATTTTTCCAACTCTGTTTGATTTTTTACTGCTTGAATTTGATCTATCCATCCAAAATTTTCTTTATAACTAATTAATTTACTTTTTTCATAGGTTTTTAATAAAAACTCTTCAATATTAGATAAATCACACTCTGCTGTAATATATAGAGAGTCATTTCCTGTAACAGAGCCTTGCGCATAACCTTCTATATCAGTTATTGCAGTTATATTAGTTAATAAATCTCTATCAAAATCAAATGAAAAATCACTAATTCCAGATTTTGTAGGCATTTGAATGCTACTGTTTTTTTGATTGCCTCCTATATTCGACATATTGATTTTTCGCAAACTATCTGGAGATATAATATTTAACAACACTTTTAATCCAAATCTTTCTTCAAGAATATCATCTATAAGCATATTTTTACCATAACCAAACGTAATCACAAAAATTCTTGTACAGTCTGGTGCTAATTGAACTTTAACTAAAAGAATTGCTCTTGCATTAGCTGTAAATATATTTTCTTTATTAAGTTCTTCTCCGTGAAAAAAGTTATCAAACCATTCAGGTTCTTTACCATATGAAACTCCAGTGTATAAATATATATTATCTCTTATTTTTTGCTCTGATTGAAAGTATTTTTCTTCAATTATCTCACTAAATTCCGTAATTTCTTCTTTTACTAGTGATATTGCCAATTTATTTTTTACCGCCATACTACCTCACCTAACTAAATTTTGATTATATGATAGCATAATTTATATTTTTTACAACTATTTTTATCTCAATTACCAAATTTATTGTCTTAATCAATACTTTCCTCTAAAATAGTCTTTAAATATGTGTTATTTATCCAAAAACATTGTTTAGTATATTTATCTTCACCAGTAACTTTATCTTTAACAGGAAGTAAATATGTATCACTTGAATTAATAGCATGTGGTCTAACATGGCACACTTTATTTTCTTTTTGTCCTGGGAAATTAGTTTTTCTTTTTCCGTTAGCATCTATACTATTAACTATATTACCAGAGTTAACAACTTCTTTAGTTTTCTCCCATACATTTCTTACTTCTGTCTCAATTGTATTAATTGGCATATTCCATAATTTAATACCATCAAATACATAATCATCTATCTCATCATTTTTCTTGAATATAAAGAACATATATTTAGTAGTTTCTAAAACATTTTTTAATTCACTATCATCCCAATCCTCTTTTATTATTTCAGTATATTTAAAAGTTGGAAACGGCATTGATTCTTTTATTCTTCCACTACTTTCCACTCTAATAGTTCTAGGAATAATATTAGCTTTCAAAAATTCATCAGTATTATTTATTTTACCTTGAATATTAAACATTCTACTTATTAAAATATTATTAATACTTTTAGCCTTTGTTTTAACATTTAGTTCTTTACCTAAATCAATGCAAGATTTACCCTTATACTTATTAACAACATCATTAATATAATCCATAAAAGAAATGGTATTATCGGATAAAATTTTCTCTACATTAGTATAGTCACCAATATATTTTCTTACCATTTGGGTCATATAACTTGTTTTTAAACAAAATGCTCTTTGCATTGCTTTAATATTTGAAAAAGGTTGTTCTCTTAAAGATGCAGAATTTTTACCCTTAGTACAGGCACCTAAGTACATAGTATCTGCTTCAGACAATTCATGAGCTAATCCTTTTTTAATTTTACCTACAATTAAATTCCAATCATTTATAAAAACATCTAAATCTTCTTCCTCTAAAGATAATAATTTTTGATGCGTTATTTTCAAATCCTCTTTTTCTTTATTTTCTTCATGGCAATACCATAGAACTTGTATTCTTTTATTTTTTCTCCAAAAATGACTTCCATAAAAATCATTTTTATATTCATTCATATAATTAATAATATTTAATACTAATCTTTCTTTGGCAGATAAAGTTTTATTTTTATTTACTTTATAAGGTGTAACTTTTAATTCTATACCAGCCTCTAAAAAGTCTGCTTCTGATTTAGAATTGATTTCATAATTAAATATATCAGTTTCAATGATATGTCCAAAACTACCTTTACCATATGATTTAATTTTATAATCATTAATGTCTCCAAATTTTTTCCCTACTAAACTACTTGCTAATACTACTATCTCTTCTTCTGTATAATTTTTACTCATGTTTCACTCCTTTAATTTTATTTTTTACTGCTATATGGTTGATCTTTTCTACTAAACATGTTAAAATTAATCAGTAAAGGTTGATCTTTCCAATTAAATATATTATAATATAAATATGTTTAATTAACAACTAAGGAGGCAGTATATATGGAAAAAACAGTAGTAGAATTATTCGCAGGTGTTGGTGGTTTTAGATGTGGACTTAACAATGTAGAATACAAAAATAATAAAGTTAAAGAAAATGGAAATTGGAAATTTGTTTGGGCTAATCAATGGGAGCCATCAACAAAAACTCAAGATGCATTTAATTGTTATAAAGAAAGATTTAATGATGAAAGCGCTAATAACACAGATATTTTTGAAGTAGATAAAAATACAATACCAGATCATACTCTATTAGTTGGTGGATTTCCTTGTCAAGATTATTCAGTAGCACAAACACTTAGTTCTAGTAAAGGTATTGAAGGAAAAAAAGGTGTTTTATGGTGGGCAATAGAAGAAACTCTTGCAATTAAAAAAACTCCATTTGTTTTACTAGAAAATGTTGATAGGCTTTTAATTTCTCCAGCTAGTCAAAGAGGACGAGACTTTGGAATGATTTTAAGAAGTTTTTACGAAAATGGATATGATGTAGAATGGCGAGTTATAAATGCTGGTGAATATGGATTCGTTCAAAAAAGAAAAAGAATTTATATATTTGCTTATCATAAATCTACTGAACATTATAAAAGAATGAAAAAAGAAAATGAAAGAGATATAATTTTCGAAAAAGGTATGTATATTAAAAACTTCCCTTTAGAAGATGGCTACCAAAAAATAGTAAAAGATGATATTTCAGGTTATAAAGATTTAATTGAAGTAAGTAATTTATTCAAAACTGATTTTTATAATGCTGGTGTTATGAAAGATGGTGGAATATACACAGTTAAAGTTAAACCTGACTGCGATAAATTAACACCATTAAAAAGCATAAGAGAAACTGATAAAGTTGATGATAAGTTTTTCTTAGATGATGAAAAGTTAAAAAAATTCGAATACTTAAAAGGTGGTAAAAGAATACCGAGAATTAAACCTAATGGCGAACCTTATACCTACTCTGAGGGAGCAATGGCTTTTCCAGATAATTTAGATTCGCCAGCTAGAACAATGTTAACAAGCGAAAGTGGTGTTAGTAGAACTACTCATGTAATTGAAGATTACTTATCAAAGAAAAACAGATTATTAACTCCTAAAGAATGTGAAAGAATTAACGGATTTCCAGACAACTGGACTGAAACAGGAATGACCGATAAAAAAAGATATTTTATGATGGGTAATGCTTTAGTTGTTGGAGTAATATCTAAAATTGGTGAAACAATTGAAGATATTATACAAAATGAAGACTAAGGTGAAAATCATGAAAAATATTCAACTTACAATTAATAATATCGAAAAGTCAATGAATTTTATTTGCGAAAATGTTAACAAAAGATACTGTGGTCCCTTTGAACATTCATCAGTTAAACAACTTTTGCAAAATATTAGTGAACTAGCATTTGATATTAGAAAATACAATGATAAAATTTCTTCTGATTTGATAGAAATAAAATCTAATTTATTTATGGATAGAAATATAGTTAATTTATTTGCATTAGGCAGATTGAAACAAGTTATTCAAAATATTTCTCATTACTATGATAAAGATGATTTTTGGCAATACATAGATGAAAAAATTACCATTGTATCAAAAAGAAAATTTCTTGATGGTCATTATGCAGATTCTGTAAAAAGTGCTTTTACTGAAATATGCACTATAATTAGAAATTTCAGAAAAAACAATAACTATAAAGAATTACCCAGTGAAGTTGATATGTTTCAAAATACATTTAGTAATGGAAAAATATTAAAATTTGCTGAAGGCACTTCTATTTCAGAGAAAAACATACAGGAAGGATACGAGAAAATAGTCATTGGGTCTTTATTAGCTATTCGTAATCCTAATTCACACACTAATAATTATATTAATAAAAATGATGCCATTGATAAATTGTTTATTGCTAATGAACTTATCAAAATAATCGATATTTCTATAAGTGATTTTTATACTAAGCAAGAAGAAACTATATTAGTTTCAACTTAATTGAAAGGAACATTATGCTGAAAGAAAATTTTTTGAATATAGATATATTATATGTAAAATTAATAAAAAAGTGGTGCTGTGATTTAGGGTATAACCTATCCAGTTTAAGAGATATGTGGGAACCTATGTTTGAAAAATTACATGAACTAATAAATTCTGAAAGATATTCGAATGATAAAGAATTTAGATACGCGATTGACAAATTAATTTATAAAGATACAATTTATAGAATACAAGGTAGAAAAAATAAAAAAAGTGATTGTGTTAATTGGAATTTTTCTCCATCTAATTGTTACAGTTGGTCTAAAAAAATTGATGGTATAAGTAGGTTAACTGAAAAATGTCGTCACCCTATATTAATCGTATCCAAGCTTGCAGAAAATGAATTTGCAATAGATTTAATAGGATTAATTACATATATAGAAGAACTGTTTGATATTGATTTATGCCTTAACTCAACAATAAGGAATGAAGATGAAATAATTTTTCCTTTATATGAAGAAAATTCAATTTGTTACTTTCTATTTAGAAACGAATATATTAAATTCAAAGAATATAATCAAAATAAAACAAAAATATACTTAGATCTTGATTAATTTGTATATGTAATATATAATTAACTTATCAAGGAACATAGTTCGTGATTTGTTAAGAAAACACTCCATTAAGTATTTTAGTCGAACTTTTATTAGTTCGATTTTTTACTATATAATAAATAACTTTTATGCGTTACGATAAAATTCCTATAACTATGGTATAATAAAATAAAGATTAAATTAGATGTAGAGGTCCCTATGAAAATAATAGAGTACAATAATATAAAACAAGAAAGCATTTTTCTACACTATACTTCAATTAAAAATATAGATAGTATAAGTAAAAATGGATTATTACCTAAGATCGGAAAGAATTCAATAGTTATTGAAAAAACTAAAAAAGTCTTCTTTACTGAAGGCGAAAAAGGTGCTCTATTAATAATAGACGTATGGATTAAATGGTTAATAGAAAAACCTAATTGCAAATTAATATATATTATAGGAGCATATTTATTAAAAACTAAGTTTTTCCCTAAAATAATTCATGAAATCATTATGGTCAACAACCGAAAAAGTAAAAAGAAAAAATCAAAAGCATTTAAAGAAATGAACAAAATTTTAAATGATAGTGTTTATTTACTTTTAGATTTAGAAGAAAATATTGATTTTAGTTATGATGATATAGATGAAGTTAAAGACTTATCTAATATTCCATCTAAATTTATTAACGAAATGTACCCCAATATTAAAAAAAATAGAAATTCTAAAATAGAATATTGGAACATGAGAACAAAAACAAATAAGATTATAGAAAAAGATAAGATATCAATTATTTCAATTAAAAATAGTGTTAAAGCTATTGACATTATTAAACATTTGGCTATGAATAACATAGAATTCATAGAAAAGGAATGTTTTTATTTAAACAATTTTTTAAATGATAAAACTTTACTAGAACAGGAGTAAATATATGAATATAGGAATAGATATAGATAATGTAATATCAAATTTTAACGAAATGTTATTAAGTGAGTTTTTAAAATATGATAAATCACTAAGAAATAGTGGAATAATAGATGAAAATAAATATATTACAAAAGGAATGTTTGATTGGTCTCATGAAGAATTAGATAATTTTTATAAAACCAACATTGAGAGAATTGTAAGCAATTTAGATACAATCAATGATTCTGTAAAATACATTAATAGACTAAAAAATGAAGGTCATAACATATACATAATAACAGGTAGAAATAACGGTGAATATACAAACCCTTATGATATAACTATTAATTGGTTAAATAATAAAGGCATAAATTTTGATAAATTAATTTTAACTAATGCATATTTACATGATAAATATATAGAATGTAAAAATAATGACATTGATATATTTATTGATGACTCAGAAAATATGTGCATAGAATGTGTTAAAAATGGAATCCATACTTTACTATTTGATACTCCGTTTAATAAAAATAATAATTATATTACACGAGTTAATAATTGGAAAGAAGTTTATAATTATATTACGAACTATAAAATAAAAGTTATATTAGATACTGATACTTATAATGAGTGTGATGACCAATTCGCTTTGGCTTATTTATTAAAATCTACTGATAAATTTGATGTACAAGCAATTACAATCGCTCCCTACTCTAACAAAATGTGTACAATCAAAGATGGACTTAATAATAGTTATAACGAAGTCTTAAAAATATCAGATTACTTAAAAATTGATAATAAAAGCAAAACTTATATAGGTGCAGATTCATATTTAGAAAATAATGAATATATTATTTCTGATGCTTCAAAACAAATCATAAACATTGCTTTAAACAACGAAAAGACATACATACTTGCTATAGGTGCATTAACTAATGTTGCTAGTGCAATTATGATGAACCCTAGTATAACCGATAAAATAGAAGTAATTTGGTTAGGTGGACATGCAATAAATTATAAAGATAATTTAGAATTTAATTTTAAACAAGATATAAAAGCTGTTAAAAGTGTTTTTGAATCAAAAGTAAAATTAACTATTCTACCTTGTGAGGGTGTTGTTAGAAAACTAGAAATAACTATAGATGAATTAAAAGAAAAATTAATTAAAAATGATTTGAATAATTATCTTATACGAAGATTTAATAATGATGGTTACCATGGCGAACAATATAAAAGACCTATTTGGGATATAAGCGCAATTGCATATTTAATAAATAGAAACTGGTTTAAAATTAAAAAGATTAACTGTCCTACAATAAATGATGACACTACTTATAAAACAAATACTCAAAATCATAAAATAACTTATGTATCTGACTTAAATAGAAATTTAATATATGAAGACCTATTCAAAAAATTAAACAGCAAAAATATTAAAGGAGATAATAACTAATGAATAGTAAAGAAGCAATAGAATTGTTAAATAAATTTAATTATAAAGAAAACAAGAGATGGATAGAACACTCTATTTGTGTAGGAAATTGTGCAGGTATAATTGCTAAAAATTTGAACTTAGATGAAGATTATGCCAAAACACTTGGGTATATTCATGATATAGGTAAAAGTTTTAATGAACATGACGGAGTTTTTCCTCATGCAATAAATGGATATAATTACATTAAAGAACTTGGATATGACGAAAAATATGCAGGAATATGTATTAAACATTCATTTTTAAATAATGATATTGATTGTATATCCAATGATCGTGATGAAACTGATAAGAGTAATAAACACTATAATTTTGTTAATGAATATATTAAAGACGAATATACAATATATGAAAAAATTATTAACCTATGCGATCTAATGTGTACACACAAAATCCTTACTATAGATAAAAGAATGATGGATCTACTCGTAAGACATGGAGTATTTGCAAAAACCCATTACCATATTGTTGAGACTATCAAATTAAAAGAATACTTCGATAAATTACTAGGATATAATCTATACTCATTATTTCCTGAAATTCAAGAAAACATTTAATAAAGGAATATTCAAAATGAAGAAAAAGAAAGAAAATTTACAAGAATTCTATGAAATCATCAATCCTATATTATTGAGTGAAGAATTTTTAAAAAGAAAAAATTGACCTCATCACGATAGAACTAGTACATATACACATTGTTTAAATGTATCTAAACGTGCTTATCTATTAGCTAAAAGATGGAATAAAGATTATAAAAGTGCTGCTATTGCTGGTTTGCTCCATGATTTTTATCCAAATAAACTAGAAGACAGAGAACATATTTTCAAACTTCTCGCCAAACATAATTTTATACATGGAAAACAAGCGGTGGAAAATTCAAAAATATTTTATCCTGAATACTTGAATAGTAAAATTGAAAATGCTATTAAATGTCATATGTTCCCTTTAGTATTACCTCCATCATGCACAACAGGTTGGATAGTATTACTTGCTGACAAAACTGAGTCTCTCGATGTACTTATTGACATTATAAATATCCCTAGATACTTCAGAAAAAAAGATGAAAATTTAAAATAACTGAAGCGTCTTTTGCAAAAGTTATAGATACCTACGCCCTTGCTCCAAAAAAAATTGTTGTCGCACTGAGCGTCTTTTGAAAATATCAATCTGAAACATGATTGATATTTTCATATTTAAACGTAGAAATAAAAAAGAGTATGTGATAAACTATATATAATAATAAATTAATTAATATAAGTGTAGAACTTAGAAAAAAATTGAAAGTACCTATAAATATCATAAGTTACCATTTGATATTCAAAATAGATTTAATAAATTAGGTAATCTGACTAAAGAAGTATTAAAAAGTTATGAAGTAAGAGAATATATTTTTTTTTAATTTAGTAACAGAAACGAGAAAATATGAATAATTTAATTATAATCGTTATAATAGCAGCTATAATCAATAGCATTGCTCAAGTAATTGATAAAAAAATTGTAAAAAAAGGAATTAAAAGAAAAGATTATTTCTATTTAATGTGCTTGTCAATGATTCCTTTTGCACTAATAATGACTATTATAGAATATAAAACTGGAAATTTAAAATTTGAATTTAATATACTTTTGATTGTTCTATTAATATTAGCAATGATTTTTCGCTATATTAAACAAAATACAGTAGTCGGGTGTTTAAAACATTTAAATCCCTATGAAGATGCTGCATACATGACTATTGGAATTGTATTTGCATATATAATTGATGTATTTTTAGGTAGTCAAACACTATTGATTGACTCAGCATTTGCAATAATTTCAATACTTTTAGGCGTTTTTTTCATAGCAGATTCAAAATTGAAACTGAATAATTTAAAAAAAGATTTATTTATAAGAATAACAGCCACATTAATTATAAGTTACATTACATATTTTGCGCTAAAATATATATCTAATGCTCTGTTTCTTTTAATAATAAATTTAATATTAACTCTATCTTTTTCAGTAAAATATAAAAAAGAATATTACATCAAAAATAAAAATATAGTAAAATGGGTTTTTATTCAACAAAGTTTTGGATTTATATATTTATATTTAACTAATTATATAATAAGTAATTCAGTAACACTTTCCTCATGTATATCACCCACTGCTTTAATATTTTTATTAATTATTGCTATAATATCAAATAAACATGAAAAACCAAAGTTAATTCAAATTATAGGTGTTATTGGTATAGTACTAGGATTATTTCTATTAAGATAATATTTTGAAAATATTGATTCCTACAAATACTTTATTATATAATATATCTATTGAGGTGATAATTATGAGAATTGGAATAGATATTGATGGAGTTCTTACCGATATAGAAAAATTTGAATTAGAATATGGAACAAAGTGGTTTTTTGAAAGATGTAACAAAAAATTAGCAATTAATAATAATTGTTATGGTAGTTGCAAAAAATTTAACATTACCATAGAAGAAGACAATACTTTTTGGAATGATGCAATCTGGGAATACATTAAAATTCCAGCAAGGAGTTATGCAAGTGAAGTCATAAAAATGTTAAAAGAAAATGGACACGAAATATATATTGTAACTGCTCGAGTTAGTGATGTTTCTTATGCAAAAAATATGACTAAAGAAAAAGCAGAAGTAATTGTTAAAAATTGGCTTAAAGACGAAAAAATTCATTATGACAAACTCATTTTTACAACAAAAAATAAAATTCCCTTTATATTAGAACACAATGTTGATATTATGATTGATGATAAACCTAGAAACATTTTAGATATATCTAAACACATTCCAGTTATGAATTATATTTGTAGTTCTAATAAAGATATAACTGGTAAAAATATATTCCCCGTTTATAGTTGGTATGATATCTATATATTAATACAAAAAATGCAAAAAGATATAACTCAATCCTCTTAATCAAAAGTTATAGATACCTACTCACTTGCTACAAAAAGAATTAATTCAAACTTTTATTAGCTTGATTTTTATACACTACTTTCCTTTTTTCTTGTTTAACTATTTATTTATAAGCATCACTAATATATTATTATTATTTTATATTAGTGTAAAGTATTCAAAAAAGGAGGAGTACAAATGAATATAGGAATAGATATAGATGGAACTATAACAGATATAAATAAACAATTAGATGATGAACTGATAAACTACTTAAAGTCTATCAACAAATTAGCCAATAATCAAAACGCTATCATCGATAGAAATGATGGACAAAATATTAAAATTAAATACAATTTAACTGATAGTGAATTAAAATATTTTTTAGGACCCATACAAGAAAATATAACTGATAATGCTAAACCTAGAATCAACGCAGTTAAAACTATTAACAAATTAAAAGAACAAGGTATGAAGATAATAATTATAACTGCCAGAGATAGCGAATTCCATTTAGATCCTTATAATCAAAGCAAACATTGGCTAGATCAACATAATATTATTTACGATAAATTAATAGTTAATGCCCGAGATAAAGCAAAGATATGTTTAGAAGAAAAAATAACTTATTTAATAGATGATTCAGAATATAATTGGCAAAGTGTAAATAATATAGGTATTAAAACAATTAAAATAATTCCTTCAAAAAATATTCCTAAAGAAAATGAATATAACAACTGGGATGATATATATAGTTATATTACTAACAATTAATTGCAATAATTAAAATAATGTATTATAATATCACTCACAGGAGGACTTATGGACTTATTTACAGTATTAAAAGACCAATTACAAAATGAAAACCAAAATCAAGTTAACAAAACTTTAGAAACAATTGACGAAAAATATTTAATTTCAACAGAATATGAGTATACAGCAGATAAACACAATACTAGTACAATTTATAATATTGAATTCAATGACGATCAATTAGAATTATATATTCATACTTCATTAAAAATTGTAAAAGGATCAAGTGAAAATGAAACTTATAAAGGCAGTGGTATATTAATAACTACTACCACGTTAACAGGCAAAGACTTTCCCGTTGCCAACTACCGTCTATATCGTCTAGATGGAATCATCGAAGAATGTGATGTAGATTACAATCTAGAACCAACAAATAACAACCAAAAAAAGTTTTGCAAATTGCTAAATCAAAATTAAAAAGAAATGACTATTCATTTCTTTTATTATGCAAAAAACAATTTTTATCATGAGAATTGATAATACCTACTGCTTGCAAATAAGAATAAATAATAACAGTACCTACAAATCTCATTCCTCTTTTAAACAAATCTTTAGAAATGTTATCTGATATAACAGAACTAACTTTATCATACTCATAAATAATATCATTACCCACAAATATTTTTAAATAATTATAAAAAGAGCCATATTCTAAAATAAGTTCCTTAAATATAATAGCATTCTTAACACTAGCTTTAATTTTAAGTTTATTTCTAATTATTAAAGGATTATTAGCAAGTTCATTTTTCTTATTATCATCGTAATTACTAACTTTATCTATATCAAAATTATCATATGCTTCCCTAAAATACTCTCTCTTATTCAAAACACATTCCCAAGATAATCCAGCATGAAAAGACTCTAATATTAACATTTCAAATAAATGATGATCATCTACTTTAAAATTACCCCACTCCTCATCATGATATTTAATATATTTAGGATTTTTTAAATCACTAGCCCATTTACATCTTTTCTTATTCATTATAAAGCAGTTCCCCTCACAGGTATTTTATATTTAGAAACATCTATTCCCTCTAATTCTAAAAGTTTAATTTTCATAAAAATACCACCACCATAACCTACTAAATTATTATTACTTCCAACTACTCTATGACAAGGAACAATAATTGAAATAGGATTATGCCCAATCGCATTCCCAACAGCTTGACTAGACATTGATTTAAGACCTCTTTTCTTAGCAATCATTCTCGCAATATCCCCATATGTATATACTTCGCCATAAGGAATATCACATAAAATTTTCCAAACTTCAATTCTAAAATCACTACCTTCAAAATAAATAGGAATATCATCAATAGAAGGATTTAATCCTTTAAAATAATCATCAAGCCATTTCTTAGTCTTAATAAAAATGTCTAAATCATTATTTTCTTTTTCTCCAACAGAAAAATCATCAAGAAAACGATGCTTATCACCCTTAATAGCAATTAACTTATCATTGTCACTAACTAACATTAATTTCCCAACAGGACTCAAATAATAACTAAAATATTTCATAAAATATCACCTACTAAAAGTATAAAACAATTAACATAAATAGTCAAAATTAAGGTTCTAAAAAACCTCCAGTACCTATATTACTATAATATTCTTTGGTAACAGTATCCCAGTAACAAACTTCTCCAGTATCATCTAATTTAACAGGAATAAAGTTTCTAATCATTACACCTGTAGTTGCATCAACTATTTTAAAATATTTAATTCTTCCTATAAAATATCTAGTATCTATACCTCCATCCCAGTTAACTATATTTGCACCCAATAATATTGACGCCTCATGCTCTTTCGGAACTAACGCTTGACCAAATACAGAAACATTATATCCATCTATTGTAAATTTAGTACGAGAATAATATAATTCATGCCACAATTTTTGATAAAAATATTTACCTGAATAAGTCATAGTTGAACCACCGTAACTATTAATTATCGTACCTCCATTTAACATATATACACCTAAAGTATAATTAGTTGTTTTACGTCCACTAAATAACCAAACTCCATCCTTTGTTAAATTCGGCTCAAACCAATAAGTACTTTCAAATATATAATCACCAGTATTCATAACACCAGTATCAATATACTCATTACCCGAACTAACTAAATATTCTAACTTTTCAAAAGGAACTACAATAAAATCATAATTTAGACTAAGTGATAAATCCATATCACTATTTATACTATTCTCATAATAAAATCTAATTTCTATTATACTAATACTGTTAGGTTCAAAAAATAAAGATTCACCATTAATAACTTCATACCTAATATTACTATTACTATTCAAAAGTTCATTTATATTGTTTAAATAATAATTTTCACTAGTGTCATTTGTAACTTCAACATGAAAAGTGATAGAAGAATTTTGACTTGGTAAAGAAATATTTAAATCAGTTTGAGTATTAGAAAAAAAGGAATTATAAGTTTCATGTGCACCATTAAGATTACTAGCAATACTTATATTAGATATCCTAAATTCACTATTACCACTAACAAAAGCTTCACCGCTAATAGAAAATTCCGTATTTAAAGAAGCATATCCAATACTCATCAAAAGAATACAAATGAAAACATAAACAATAAATAATCGATTTATTTTCATATTACCAGCCTTTCTACAAGTTTATTATTATCTATAGTATACCAAATAAAAAAGTAAATAGCCAAAACTATTCACTTACACTTGCTCAGTCATCTCTTTATTAAATTGATTAAGACGTTCAATTAACTTATTTTTCAATAAATATATATCACTAACCCTATCTATATTATATCTAATTTCATTCTTATCTTCATCTGGTATAACAATAAACTTAACATTCTCTTTTAAATAAATACGACAAATCCATTTAGTAACCTTATTATCAAACAAAATCGCAAAATAGTTATATGTATCTTTATAATAAATATTATTACTATCACAATATTCAGTTAAAATACTTCTAATTATATAATAAGATTCCATTTCTTCTTCCGTAGTAATTATTTCACTCTTTTCTTCAAAAAAATCTTCTTCTATTTCAACTTCATTTTTCTGAATAGCTTTTTGCAATCTTTCGTTTATTAAATCATTAATGTAGACACTTAAAGATTTTTTCAAAATTAAACGATACTTATCTACTACCGTCTGCGTTTTAGTGCCAGTATAAACATCTCTACTTAAAATCATTTTAACAAATTCATCGCTAGGATTATTAAATTCTTCTTTAATTACTTTTTTTATTTGACTTAAATACTTCAAATCACTAGCAGCACTCAATATATGTTCAACATCAAAATTATCTCGATGAAACTTCTTTAATTCTACTATATCATTATCCGTTAACTCATCAATATTAATTTCTAAAAAAGGTAAAGAATCCATAACGTTAGTTTTTTCTAAATCTGTATAAAATTTATAAACAAGACCATTTGTCAATATTGCAAACTTAGCTCTAGTTGTGCCAAAATAGCGAAACAGTTGACTATCATGCTTATCTAATTTTTGATTTATTGCCTTCGCTTCGATTAAAATAGAAACTTCATCATTAAGTATAATTGCATAATCTACTTTTTCCCCTTTTTTTATTCCCACATCTGCTGTAAATTCAGGAATAAACTCATTAGGATTAAAAATATCATATCCTAATAATTGAAAAAAAGGCATAATCATTGAAGTTTTAGTAGCTTCCTCAGTACTTACACTATCTTTCATTTTTATTATTTTTCCAACATAGTTTTTTAATTGTTCTTCAAAATTCATAATTACCTCCATTACTTAAATAATAACATCATAATAACGTCTATTTTTAATAGTTACATCAAATGTTAAAAGTTGTCCTTAAATAAAAAGTAAATAGTCAACACTATTTACTTTTCTTAGGTTTAGGTAAAGGAGTAATTCTATCTAAAATAAGAATAACTTTATTCACTAAATCTCTATTATCAACGTCTAATATATATCGCTCTTTAGCACCCGCATAAGGAACAGCAACCTCGTTTAACAACGAAGAAGTTTCATCAACCTTCTTCACATAAACTGTACTATCACAGACTAATAACAAAGGTTTACTATTAATATATATCATATACTCACCAAACATCTTCTTTGGTAACACACTAAATTTTCCATCTATTTGACCACATATAAAATCAATATAATCTACAGGTGTTGCCATAAATCCTCCTACTTTAAAAAACCATTTATAATAACTGTCTCTGCCTGTTTTTCACTAAGACCCAAAGTCATAAGTTTTAATAATTGATCCCCTGCAATTTTCCCAATTGTCGCTTCATGAATAAGTTTAGCATCAACACTATTAGCGACAACAGTAGGAATAGCAACTACCCTTGCACCACCCTCAAGTATAGCATCACACTCACTATGTGCATATGACTTATTATTACCTACTAAATTAGAATGAAATTCTTGTACCGACTCATCAGTAGCAACAGCTCTTGAAATAAGATGACAACTAGAATCAACACCATCTAATGAAATATCAAACCTTGTCTTAGCAAACTGCTTATCATGAGTTTTAATATTTTCTCTAACTATCAAGGTTGCATTATCAAATACTCTACCACTGGTTTCTCTAACAGTAGAATCAACACCTTCAATCTGTGTTGTGTACATTTCTAAAAAACTATTTTTTTCTAAATAAACTTCAGTCACAGGATTAAGAACTCTTTCACCAGTACCTTCCCCATGTCCATAATGATTCTCTATATATTTAACCTTAGCATTCTCACCAACATGAAAACGATGAATTCCTGAATGCTCACTCTTTTTATCAGTACAATTATGAATACCACACCCAGCATAAATAACAACTTCAGCATTATCTTCTATATAAAAGTCATTATACACTTTATCTTCTATTCCGCCTTCACTAACAATAACCGGAATAAAAACAGATTCCCCCTTACAACCACTTTTAACAACAATATCAATTCCTTCACGATCTTCCTTACCAACAATATTAATATTTTCAGTAACATGCTTAGAATACAAACCACCATTTCTTCTAATATTATAAGCCCCACTAAAAAGATCATCTATATTAGTAATATTATCTAATAATAACTCTTCTTCTTCAGCTAATTTATCCAATAACTTATCCATTAACAATCACCTCATCATAAGTACCTACTTTATCAATCTTACCATTCTTCAATAAAATAACCACTTCTGCCACTTCTAATATTTTTTCTTGATGTGAAATAATTACAACCGACTCATCATTATCTTTAAAATTCTTAAATAAATCAACTAATTCATTAAAACTCCATAAATCAATACCAGCTTCTGGCTCATCAAAAATAGTTAATAAATCTTTCCTAAGTAATACACTAGCAATCTCTATTCTTTTATGTTCTCCTCCAGATAAAGTATCATCAAGTTCTCTATTTAAATATTCACTTGCTTCTAACCCAACTATTTCTAAAAAAGCACTAGCTTCTTCCTCACTTAAACTATCTTTACTAGCAATACTAAGTAAATCAAAAACAGTTAATCCTTTAAATTTGATAGGTTGTTGAAAAGCATAACTAATTCCTAATTTCGCTCTTTCATCAACACTCAAATCACTAATGTCTTTACCATTAAATAAAATAACACCAGAAGTTTGTTTCTCTATACCCATAATAATTTTCATCAAAGTTGACTTACCACTTCCATTAGGACCAGTAACAGCAACAAATTTATTCATCTCAAGTTTCAAATTAATTTTATCAAGAATCTTCTTCCCATCTTTATAAAAACATATATCTCTAAGTTCTAATAACATTATTCATTCTCCTTTAATATAGACATCCATTCAGGATTAGCATCTATTCTATCCCTAATAACCTTAGTTTCACAATCACTACACTTAGAACTACACCCACACCTATCATTATCTAAATGAAGTGATTTAATAATATAATCCCTAAGTTTAACTCTAGTTTCTTCAGAAACATATTCACTAATAACATCAACATCTTTCCTAGCCTGATCACTATTAATATTTAATATCCCCACAAAAAACAAATTTAATAAATCTTCTTTTAATATTAATTCTTCTGCAATCATAATTGCATCCTTACTAAGCACTATATCTCCATAACTCTCATACTTAATTAAACCATTATTATTAAGCCTAACTAAAGCTTTAGAAACACTAGACTTTGTAAAAGATAATTTATCAGCAATATCAGTCACTCTAATTTTCCCATGTTTAACATTTAACATATACATCGTTTTCAAATATAAATTTTGTGTTGTTTTCATAAATACCACCTTTGTTGGTTATAGTCAACATTTTAAAGTAAAATCCACCACAAGTCAATAAAAAAACAGTTATTTCTTCACAATAACCATTTTTTTATATTCTGATTTATGTAATGAAGCATGAGGAATATCATACTTAGATAAATAACTAATATCATCTCCATTTTTAATCATATACATCATATTTATAAAACCCCTATGTGTAATATATAAAGTATTATCTTCCTCTTCTAAAGACTTAACTCTCTCATAAAAATCAAGCAACGATTCTCCTAAAGGATACTTCTTTCTAATATCGATCATATTTAAATATTCTCGATATTTCTCCATTGCTAAAGTAAGTTCTATCCCGTTTAAAATTCCCTTATTAATTTCTCTAAGTAAAGAAGAATAAATAACATCGACATCTAATAATTCATTAATTAATATTGCCGTTTCCCTCGCTCTAACTAGATCACTACTCACAATTCTTTTAATATCATAATTAAGGAGTAAATTTCTTACACTTTTAACTTGATTGATCCCATTACTAGTAAGAGATGTCCTACCCCAACCTCCAACATAGCACTCATCATCTTCTCCATGTCTAAAAAAATAATTCATTATTCAAAATCTCTCCATACTTCAGATTCTCTCGGACCACTAGATTCTTGATACTTTCCTGAATACAACTCATAATCTCCATCTATTCTCCAAAAAGTAACTTGCCCTATCAACATATTCTTATAAACTCTAACAGGCTGAGTAGCATGTAATTGTAAAGTTAAATTACCAACAAATCCTATATCAACTAAATCCGCAGTAATTTGCACAAATAACCCCAATCTACCAGTAGAACTCCTTCCTGTAATACAAGGAACATATTTTAAAGAACCAAATACCTCATTTGTAAAACCTAAATACACTTTATCAGACTCTAATACTAAACCCTCATCCGGTATTTCAATAATTTCAACTTCATTAGACTTCTTAGCATCTAATTCCTTATTTTTATACACTTTCACATAATTACCAAGACTATAATTATAACTATTAGGATTAACTCTTTCCTTCAAAAAAGGCTCAATAATAATATGTTTATTTTTTACTTCTTCCTCTATTTTTTTACCAGATAATATCATATGTAAATTCCTTTCTTATAATACAAACTAATTTGAGGTCCTGTATACTTATTATATTTACCTATTTCATAAGATTTGACTTTTTCTCCTTCCATTTTCCAAAATGTCATTTGACCAATTCTCATCTTTGGATAAATTCTAAGAGGCTGCACTACTTTTAACTCTAAAGTCCAATTATGACAACACCCTATATGTCCTAAAGGGGCAGTAACTTGTAAAAATAACCCTAATCTTCCTAATGAAGAACGCCCAATTAATTGAGGAACATATTTACTACTACCTATTTTTTCATAAGTTGAACCTAAATATAACTTCCCTGGTTTTAATAGATAACCATCTTCAGGTATAACAATACGTTTATATTTATTTTCTACTAATGGGTCAATAATTTGATCAGTTATTTCTAATAAAATCTCACTTAATCTATAATTATAACTATTAGGATTAAGCATACTATTATTAAAAGGATCTAAGAAAATATTCCCCCGCTCTAATTCTTTTTTTATTTTTACTCCTGATAAAATCATATATTATAACTCCTATATTTTCTTATTACTTTAACTTCACTCTCTTCAAGTCTTCTTAAATTAAACTCTTCCACTCTACTCAAATCCGAATTAAACAACTCTATCTCAGGATTAGGACAATGTACTAAGTTTAAATGATATTTATTTATATCATCACAAACAAACATATTATCATGATTAGACAAATCAAATTCACTACGAATATCCTTTTTTAAAGTATAAGTAGCATTAAGTAAATGCTCTAAATTACCAAAAGAGTTAAGTCTCACTATCAATCCTTGATCACCAAATAATTTGCTAGTAATGTCTAAATGTTTACTAACCTTACTCTTATATTCCATATTTTTATCTCTATAAAAATAAAGAGCTTTATTTTTGAAATCATCTAGTAATAAAATATCTCTTATTAAAAAACCTCTCTTACAAATCATTTCCATAATTTCGTTTATATAAGTTCTAGAATCAGGTTTTAACAATAAATAGCTATCTAAAAATCTCTTCTCTTGTAAAGACCAATCAGTATACAGACACCCATCACTCCACAAAATATTACCTTTAAAATCATTAGTATTATTATCTCTTTTAAATACAACTTTATCATGCTCATAATTAATATCAATATAACAATCATCTCTATTATTAGTACCAGGATATAAAGTTCTAACGACATATTCATCTACATATTTTTCAGTTAATAAAATAAAGTTTTCTAATTTAGGAATAGTGTCTATACCATTTTTAATTAATGCTAATGATAACCTAAGTTTTATAAAAGGATATTTACTATGGTAAAACTCTAATTTTTCTATTAGAGGAATATATTTACTAACTCTCATAAATTTATTATTAATTTCATCATCATTATGAGTTAAAGAAATATTAATCTCATCTATTTCTAAATTATCTAATAATATATTACCATTAGTATATAATTTAATATAACTATCAGGAATGATTTTTTTTATAGTTTTAAGTATTAAACTAATATCTTTATTTAATAAAGGTTCTCCTCCACCAGTAACTTCAAATCTTTTAATCCCTCTACTCTTAAGTAATAAAATAGTATCAATTAAAGAATCATCTACGTCTAAAAACTCATTTATTTTATCATAATTTCTTTCTTTAGAAATACAAAAGACACAATTAGCATTACAACTTTTTTGTGTAGGAACTACATAACATTTTTCCATCTATAATAATCCTTTCCATAATATTTAATAGATTACTTTCAAATTCCAAAAGTGAGCCTTTATTATCAACTTCATAATCAAATAAAAACTCATTTTTCCATTCCAAAGAATTATTCTTATCACTTAAAGTATGATCAACTCTAGATCTAGCAAAACCATTAATTTTAACAAAAATGAAACCAATTTCTTTTAAGCAAACATAATCCGGTACTCTACAATCATTATTACAAATAATAGAAACGCTATCATCAATCATAGAAACACTATTCTTAAAAGTATCTAAAAGAAAAGATGATTTTTCCTTTCTTACTTTTTGACCATAAAATTGCAAAAGTTCACCATCCTGCTCTCCAGTCATTTTTTTATCAATAAAAGAATAAAATTGATTTTGCAACTCATAAAGAGGTTTAGCAATTTTAACATTTTCCAATTGATAATGCTTACTAAGCAAATCAACTGCAGTATCTTTCCCATAACCAGATGGGGCAATAAAAGCAATTCTCATATAACCTCCATGTGTAAAATATACACTTGATAGAATTAAAAAAATAACGTCGACAATTATAACCAACTCTATCTTAATTTCATTATAAGTGTACAATCAACACTTGTCAAGTCAAAAAGAAAAAGATTATTATAAATAATCTTATATAGCAACCTTCTTTAACACAAACGGAATAATAACAGTATCATCCCCTGCTAAAGATTTATCCAATTTATTTTCTAATTCTATTTTCAAAACTTTTACTTTTTTTAAAGACATCTCTTCTTCTTTTCCAAAAGTTCCGATAGTCTTAATAAAACCACTAAAAGTAACATCATCAGGTAAATACTTATCCATAAATGAAAACTGTCTACGTTCCATCAGACTTCTATTATCTTTAATCTCATTTAGTAATACATCATTCTTTTTTTCATAATCATCAATATCATTATCTAATTCTAATCTTTTTTCTGTTTGAAAAGCATTTCGATAATAATAAATAATTTTAAAACCAATGCCAAACTTTTTATAAGCATCAATATTAGAATCTAATTTTTTTCTTTTTAATTTTAAATCAGAAATACACTTTTTATTATCACTTATTTCTAGTAATAAACGACTATTTTCACTACTCTTCTCTTCTTTAAATCGTAATAATTCCATAAAATCACGAGAACATAAAAGTTGTTTTTCTAATTCATATAATTCTTTTATCTTATTTTGCAATTCTTCAATTTCCTCACTCTTGAGTTCATATTCAAATTGCCTCTGGGATCCATTTTCCATCAATTTCTTCTCCTATAATATTATTATATAATACATTCTCTATATTTACTACTACAAATCCCTATTTTTCTTTTTTTTCTTAATACCCACATACTTAGGTAAATTCTTAACATCCTTTAAAACTGACAATGAAATAATTTTATCTGATATAGTAACTACCCATCCTATAGCTTTAACAGGAGGTTTAATATTTAAAGGAAACATATGTCTAACAATGGCATTTTCCACTCCTGCATCTAAATGTTCTGAAAAATGTATTCTAGCATTTTCCAAAGCCTCTTTCGCATGTACAAAACCATGTTGTTTAAAAAACTTTCTTTTCTCTTTATCATCCTGCCAAGGTTTATCATATAGATCATGTAACAGCCCTGCAATTGCCGCTCCTTTATAATCTAAATTTAATCTCTTTGCAATACGATAAGATAATTTAGACACTCTTAAAGAATGATCATATACACTCTCTTTTCCATGATGTGGAAACTCCCTACGCCGAAGAAACTCATCATGTCCCAGTATATTTTCCACAATTTCATGGTACTCCACTAAATCAATTTCTTTTTTTCTTTTTCTCATAATATAACTATAATATAAATTTTAAAAAAATTCTACTAATATTCGATAGTTATTGTATTGTTTTAATTTGAAATAGTTGTTACAATCAAAATGAAAGGAAGGTATCATGGCAAATTATCATATTGGAAAAAAATTAAAAGAATATCGAAAAAAACTAGGTTTATCACAAAGTGAACTAGCAAGGAAGTTAAATGTCACTAATAAAGCTATCTCAAAATGGGAAAACGACAATGCCTATCCTAGTACCGAATTACTAGCAAATATTTCAAAAATATTTAATACAACTATAGATAATATATTAAAGGAAGATAAAAACAAAAAAAACATAACTAAAATCGTAATCACTGGAGGACCATGTGCCGGAAAAACAACTGCCCTAAGTTGGATCCAAAATAAATATACTAAAGAAGGATATGATGTTATCTTTATACCAGAAGCTGCCACCGAAATCATAAACGCTGGAATCAATCCAAGAAGTATTAAAGAAAACATTAACTTTCAAAAAATTATACTAAATCTTCAAACAGCAAAAGAAAAAGTATATGAAAAAGCCACAAAATATTTAACAAATGATAAAATATTAATTGTTTATGACAGAGGTACTATGGACGGTAAAGCTTATATAACAAAACAAGAATTTAAACAATTACTATTATCAACAAACAATAACGAAGTAGAATTAAGAGATAACTATGATGCAGTTTTTCATTTAGTAACTGCTGCCAACGGTGCCGAAAAATTTTATACTTTAGAAAATAATCAAGCAAGATATGAAACAGTTGAAGAAGCAAGAAATATAGATAAAAAATTAATTGAATCATGGACAGGACATCCTCATTTAAGAATAATAGACAACAAAACAAATTTTAACGATAAAATGAAAAAACTTATCACTGAAATATCTCATTTTCTAGGAGAATCTGAAGCTTATGAAATAGAACAAAAATACTTAATTGAATACCCCAATCTAAAAAAACTAGAACAAGATAAAAAAGCCATTAAAGTTGAAATTATTCAAACTTATTTAAAAAACAATGATAAAAATATAGATGAAAACAGAATAAGACAAAGAGGTATAGATGGAAATTATATTTATTCACAAACTACAAAAAAGAAAATAGATGAACAAACTAGAATAGAAGTTGAAAAAAGATTAACAAAAAATGAATATTTGGACTTACTGATGGAAGCTGATACTAACCTAACCTCTATAAGAAAAACAAGATACTGTTTAGTATACCAAAACCAATATTTAGAAATAGATATATACCCATTTTGGAACGATAAAGCCATATTAGAAGTAGAATTAAATAATAAAGGACAAGAAGTAGCACTACCAAAATACATAAAAGTTATAGAAGATGTAACAAATAATAAAGAATACAAAAACCACCAACTAGCCAAAACTATTGGAAAAAGAACTAAGTAAGGTAACACAAAAACAAATATATAAATACTTTCAACAAACTATGCTATAATTAAAAAGAGGTGTTTATATGCATAAAAAAATTAAAGAATTTTACAAAAAGCAAAATAAAAAAAGTTTAACCGTTTATATTATTTTAAGAGCTTTAATAATAGCAGGAATTGTATTAAGTATATTGAGAAAAGAATACGAAAATGTCTTTACAAGTGTCCTTGCGTTAGCATTACTAACAATTCCCTACTTAGTAAATAAAAACTTAAAAGTTGAACTACCAAGTCTACTTGAATCAACTATTTATCTATTTATTTTCTCAGCACAAATACTAGGAGAAATAAATAACTTCTATGGTCTTATACCTTTTTGGGATACAATGCTCCACACAATTAACGGATTTTTAGCAGCAGCAGTTGGATTCGCTCTAATAGATATACTTAATCGAACAGAAAAATTTCATTTAAATATGTCACCAGCATTTGTTGGACTAGTAGCTATTTGTTTTAGTATGACAATCGGTATTATTTGGGAATTTGGTGAATATTCAATGGATAGAATACTATTAATGGATACACAAAAAGATGAAATCACCGATACTATTTCTAGTATAGAAATAAATGAAAACAAAGAAAATAAAGTAGTAATTTTAGAAAATATTAATAAAACCGTTATTCACTATGAAGTAGATGGTAAAGAACAAACAACTACTATTGAAGGTGGTTACTTAGAATTAGGAAATTATGACACTATGAAAGATTTAATAGTTAATTTTATAGGAGCAATAGTATTTTCCATCTTAGGAACATTATATATAAAAAATAGAGATAAGTATAAATTTACAGAAGGTTTTATGCCAAAATTACAAAAAGACAGTTAAATACTGTTTTTTTATTGAAATAATTTATACTCCTTGATAAATTTAAAAAGAGGAGATTATTATGAAAAAAAGAACAAAAATTTATGATTTATATTGGTATTTTGCAGCAGAACGACAAAATATCTTTTACAGAAAATTGCATAACAAAAAAGAATTAACAAAAGATCCTATTTTACAAGAGTATAAATTTTGTAATAGTTATAGAGTAAATGATAGAATAAGTCAGTATTTACTAAAAAATATTATATACAAAAACAAAACTTATTCTAAAGAAGACACTATATTTAGAATAATATTATTTAAATTATTTAATAAAGAAGAAACATGGGAACTATTACTAGAAAATTTCAAAGATATTAAAATAAGTAATTACAATCAAAAAGAATACTCAAAAGTTTTACAAACAGCACTTAACAAAAGTAAAAAAATATATAATGATGCCTATATAAGTTGTGCAAACAAAGCCTTTGGATACGAGCGAAAACATGACAATCACCTAGCACTCTTAACAAAGATGTTTATTAAAGACAATCTAGCAACTAAAATAATTAAAACAAAAAACATGGAAGAAGGATTCAACTTACTAAGAAACTACCCTCTTATTGGTAATTTTATGGCTTATCAATTAATAACAGACATCAATTATAGTGAAGCAACTGATTATAGTGAACACGAATTCACAGTTACCGGTCCTGGTTCCACAAGAGGAATAAAAAAATGCTTTATAAATATTGATAATTATACTAAAGAAGATATTATTAAATATATGTATCACAATCAAGAGAAAGAGTTTAAAAGGTTAAATTTAGATTTCAAAAAAATAGGAAACAGAAAATTACAATTAATTGATTGCCAAAATATCTTTTGTGAACTAGATAAATATTTAAGAGTTGCTAAACCAAAATTAACTTCTAATAGAGTCAAAATAAAAAAGAAATATATTAGTAAAAATAAACAAATTGAATACATATATCCTTCTAAATGGAACATTCATATCTAAAAAAAGAACGTTATATAATTATAAACGTTCTTTCTCTTTATTCTTATACCACTCTGCAAAATCATACTTAGCAGATCCCCAAAACTTAGCTTCATAATCTCTATCTTTTTCTCTTAACTCACTAAGAGTTAAAGTTTCACCATCAGGTATATAAAACTTATCGTGCCACCTACCAACATTCCCTCTAGCTTCTAAACTAATAACACCATTTCCTCCACCACTAAAAACAATAGGCTCTCCACCAGGTTCACAATAAGCAAAACAATCTTCTAATCTAGCTACTCTATTAGTTTCATTACACATTAACTCTAAAAATTTGTCTACTCCTATTTGTTTATCAAAATAAGCATTATAAGGTCCAGGCAAGCCTCCTAAAGCCTCAATATATAAACCAGAATCTGACTTTATGCAAGGACGATTTAACTTCTCACAAGCATATTTAACACTAAAAGCAACTACATCCCTACAATCTTTAGCTTGTATCTCTAATATTTCAAAATCAGGATCAGATATCTCAATATCAAAATTATACATATTACAAAATATATGCTTAGCTTCTTCATATTTACCTTTATTCCCCGTCAAATAAACTGGTTTGATTACAATCACCTCTAACTAACTTTTTATATTCTTCTCTATTATCATCACTAAAGCATCTTCTAAATTTTTCCTCGTTTTCAAACAAATAATTATAAGACTTAATAATCGCATCTTCACAATCATTATTATTAAAAATCATAATTAACTCATCCATTACAAATTTTCCATTTACTTTAATATTATAAAAATTATTATATGCTTTAAATTCATGATTAAAAATACTTTGAAACTCATCTCTATTTAAAATAGGATCTATAACCATTTCACTCAAATACCATAACAAACTAGGACTATTCATATCAACTTCACTAAAATTACTAAAAATTTTACTACACTTATCAAAAAAAGCAAAATGACATACTTCATGCATAAACACATCAATTACTATTTCTTCAGATACCTTACCGACACAATAAGTTTCCTCAAGAATATCTCTAGGAAAAACAGGAATCAATCCAATCCCTATTTTTATATTATATTTTTTATCTATATTAAAATAATCATTTAACAATCTCAAATAATTATCAAAATATTTTTTTATTACACCATCATATTCATCAATAAGATTTCTATTCTCATTATTAAAAGTTAAGTATTTTTCCTCTATCAAAGAACCTATTTTAGACTTCACATCATTATCTTTAATATCAATTTTACCAACTAAAGATGGATATAAGTTATATACTAACTCACTTTTAGGAAAAACTCCTTTATCATCAAATATAAACCAAGATAAAATTTCTGCAGTAGTATTTAAATCTAATAAATAATGTTCAAACTTATTCATGTTATCTTCTTTCATAAACTAAGTCAACTATACCATTATAATTAGTAGTACTAACTAATTTTAAAAACATTTCTTTTAAACTAGTAAATAATCTAATACCATTCCCTAACATAATAGGCATAACTGAAATACATAGTTTATCTACCATATCAAGTTCTAATAACTGATTAACAATAGAAGCTCCACCACATATCCAAATATCACTACCTTCAGTTCTCTTTAAATCCTTAATAGTATCTACTAATTTATCAGTAAAATAAATATCCTCTTTATTCTTTATTTTTCTATTTGTAATAACATAAGATTTTTTTCCTTCATAAGGCCATACATCAATGGATAATTCATTAACTATTTGTTCATAAGTTTTATATCCTAAAATAACAGTATCTACACTATTAAAAAACTCATCATAACTACCCATATTATTAGGATCACTATTGTCTCCTCCTAGCCATGAGACATCTTTATCTTCTTTAGCAATAAAACCATCTAAACTACAAGCAATATATACAACTACATTTCTCATTTTAAAACACCAATTTTCTCTTTTATTTTAATTAAAGCTTCTTTTCTAGCACTCACTTCATTTTTTTCTTCATCTGTAAGTTCTCCTACTGTTTTACTATTAGGAAGTTCCAATATTTTATCAAAACCAAATCCATAATCCCCTCTTGCAAACTTAGCAATAACTCCTTCAAGTATACCTCTACTAGATAATGTATTAACTCCATCATAATAAACTATTTCACATATAAAAGATGCTTTTCTATTATCTATTTTATTTGTTTCTGCAATTAAATAATTATTACGATCACTATCACTTGCATCTTCGCCTAAAAATCTATGCGTCAAAACACCAGGGAAATTATCAAGTCCTTCAATACATAAACCAGAATCATCTGCAATAACAGGCTTTTTAACAACCTCATAAATTTCTCTAGCTTTCTTTAAAGCATTCCCATAAAAAGTATCACAGTCTTCTACAACATCTATATCGATATTTAAATCACCCAAAGAAACAATCTTAACATCATCCAAAATCGCTCTGATTTCTCTTAATTTACCTTCATTATTACTTGCAAATACTATCTCCATCTTATCTCCTATACTCAAACAATGCAGAAGGACGATGTCCCCCACCTGTTCTAACTTTCTCTGTCTTAACTACTTTATCCGCAATTATTCTTCTAAAAGCAGGTGCTAATAGTTTCTTGTTTAATATAATTTCATATACTTTTTGTAACTCTCCTAAAGTAAAATAACTAGGCATCATATTAAAAACAATATCTGTATATTCTAACTTATTTTTAAGTCTTTCTAATCCTGATAATATTACAATAGGATGATCAAATGCTAAAGAAGAATTATCTACTACTTCAAACTTATATCTATCAGTTGTCTTATCAATTAATTTTCTACCTATTTTGAAAGTTAATACTTCTATACCATTATCTAATTTAACAACAGTTTTATTATTAACTTCTTCATAAGAAACATTAAACCAACAAGCATTATTCTTAAGCTTTTCATTATATGATTTTTTATCAATAAGTGCCATATATGCAGTAGATACAATTCTCATACGAGGATCTCTATTAACATTTCCAAATGTATATAACTGTTCTAAATAAATATTAGTTAAATTAGTTTCTCTCTCTAATATTCTAACTGGACTACTATCTATATCCTCATTAACATCTAAAAAACCACCAGGTAAACACCACTTATCTTTAAAAGGATAATCATCTCTTTTAACAAGTAATATACTCATATGCTTCTCTTTTGTTTTACGATAATTATCAATCTCTTCATCAGATATTGAAAAAATCAAAATATCAGTCGTCATCGATAACTTTTCAAACTTACTAGAATCATAATCTTTTAAAAACTCTTCTTCACTCTTATACATAACACACCTCAACTATTATCATTATAACATATTTATTCTATTTCTATTTTATTATTGTTTGTTATAACAGAACTTTCTAATTCTTTTTCTATTTCATCTTTAGCAACCTTACTAACTTTCCCACCTATTGAAGCAATCACTAAATTATCTTCTAATCCGTAAGGATTTTTTTCTACTACTAATCTCTTAGTAACTTCTTCCGACAAATTAGTTAACAAAAGTTCTAATTTATCCATATTATCTCTAAGACTGTCTTCTTTAAGACCTTTATATTTTTTATACTCACTAGTTGTCATTCCAGACCAAGATTTACATATTTCATTAGTTAAAATTGCAAATTCTATATCTAAAGCAATACCTCTTTCTCTCCACACATCAGTAAGTTCTACTCTATCTTGAATACTACTAATTCTCTTATTAATCCAATCTTCGTCATATCCTTTTAAACGATATAATTCTATTGCTCTATCAATTGATAAAGAAGGGTTAACTACTTCATCAATTCGTTCTCTACCTAATCTTGCCAACCACTGTTTAATAGGTTCAGCATTCTTACTAGGAACAGACTGAATAATACGAAATATTCCTTCTATATCACAAACATCAGTCAAATAGTATTTACCATCACTTGATTGTAATTTCAGTTGTACGATTTTTTCGTACAACTCACTTCCTTCATTTCTTAGTTTGATTTTTAAGTCACTCCAATATCTTCTAGGAAATTTACTTTCTGATAAAACTCCTACAACATCCACTATACTAAGATAATATTTCTTCCCATCTTTATCCCAAACAGTTCTTATTTCCCTATCTTGAAAAAGTTTCTTAATTATCAATATTTTATTCTCTTGCATTTTTTAACCTCCTATATATATTATAGGAAGTTCATTATATTTTTTTATTACAACTTATTTTAAAAACTTCTCATTTATTGTTTTCGCAAAATTATAATTCTTAAGTCTAATTACTTTAATACCATCTTTTCTTTTAGTAGTAACTATTCTATCAACTTTCTTACACTCATAATTAACACCGTCACTTGTAAATAGTATATCTTTATTAGAAATTGGTTTAACTACTATTTCTTTCTCAATTGGTAAGACAACTGAATTAACTAAATTACGGTAACTTCTATTATTTAAAGGTGCGATAGGTGTTATTTGTAAAGACTTAAGTGACGGATGAACAATAGATCCACCAAAACTAAGATTATATGCAGTTGATCCAAAAGTAGTAGAAATAAGTAGTCCATCACCTTCAAACTTCTCTAATAAATAATTATCTACATATACTCTAATCTTTAAAGTATTAAGTTCTAATTCTCTAATAGTAATCTCATTCATTGAATATAAAGTAAACTTTTCTTCCTTCATAAAAATACTAGTTTCTCCTACATCATGAGATTCTATTTTATATTTATTATTACTTAAATCTTTTATAAAACTATCTAAATCTTCAGGATTAACTTCTTGAGCAAAACCTAAAGTACCAGTATTAATACCTATATATATAATATCTTTGCTAAAAGAACATGCTCTTATCATTCTAAGAAAAGAACCATCTCCTCCTATCGCAATACCAAGTTCAAATGATTCTTCATCTATAATAAAATTACTTTTTAATAACTTCTTTTCTAGTTTTTTGACCAAATCTTTACTTTTTTTATTTTCATTATAAAATAACTTAATCTTATTTATTTTTCTTTTCA
>CAYJHI010000007.1:0-30572 GCA_964370085.1 uncultured Muribaculaceae bacterium
ACTATAGCTAAACTAAATTTATACGCGACATCTAACAACATTTTCTTTTAATCCTTTTTTCATTTCTCTTGATATTAAATCTGTTTTTGAACCTTCTTTGAAAGTTAATATATTTGTTTTGGGGTCAAAGTAATCTATTTGATCCATGTTTATGATTAATGCTCTATGAATTCTTTTAAATCTTTCATCTAGGTGTTTACTTATTTCTACTAAAGAACCTGGTATTATCACTTCGTTAAATGTGGTTTTAATGATACAGTTTTTACTTTGTGGTTCTTTTTCGATGTAGACTATATTTCTAAAGTCTACTCTATTAGTAACGTGATCTGTATCAAATACTATACACTTTTGTCTATGATCATAGTATTTTATTGTTTTATCTAGCGCTAGTCTAAGTTCATTTTCATACTTTTCATTTTTACTGATGAAATCTAATATGAACAATCTGTTACTTAGAGCTTCAAAACGATAATGGTCATATGCTGTTACATATAGTATTACTGAGTTCCAGTCACCATACACTTCTCTTATTTCTCTTGCTGCATCTAATCCTGAACCTTTTTTAGTTCTTATATCTAAGATATATACTTTAAACCCAACATCTTTTTGAGATAACATATTAAATGTTTTACCATAACCTTGGCTTTTATAAACTTTATATGGTAATTTTTTCTCTTTCATATATGTATGAACAACTTTTCCTAGTTTTTTTAGAAAATGTTCATCGTCTTCAATAATAATAAAATTTATCATATAATTCACCTCTTGTAACATAGATTTTACCATATTTTACCAATTTTCTATACTTTTTTTCATAAAAAAAGAGCATTAGCTCTTCTTTGGTTTAAACTTGTCCTTGACTTGCTTTTTTATTTTTTTGATTTTCTCCGGATTTTTTTCCGAAATGATACTTGTGTGTAATACAAACCATATGACTAGCACTAATATTATTGCATAAATAATTATTCCAAAGAACTGATCTTCTATCATATAAAAGATAGATGCAATCGCAAATAGAATATTTATACCATATATAATTAACACTGTGTTTTTTTGAGAAAAATTCATTCCTAATAACTGGTGATGAAGATGTCCTTTGTCCGCTCCAAAGATTGGTTTCTTTTTGATTGTTCTTCGTATGATTGCAAACGTTGTATCTAAAATAGGTATTGCTAATATCATTAACGGTATAAAGAATGATATTAATGCCGGACCTTTAAACTCTAGTAATGTTATGACAGCAATTATGAATCCTAAAAAGTTTGCTCCATCTCCTGCAAAGATTGTTGCTGGATTAAAGTTGTGAAATAAGAAACCTAAAGTTGAACCTAACATTATAAACGTTAGTATAACTACTAGTGCTGTTTCTCGGCCTTGCATGATGGCTATAATTCCGATAGTTAAGAAAAATATAGATGAAATACCACTACTAAGACCATCTATTCCATCGATTAAATTAATAATATTAGTACATGCAATTATAAATATAATCGTTATTGGATATGCAAATAAATTAAAATCCAAAGTAAATCCAAAGGCTGTTATTTCTGTTAATAAAATGTTTCCGTAGAAAACTATAATACTCGCTGCTATTAATTGAACTATTAACCTATATGTATTTTTAATTGGTTTAATATCATCTGCAATTGATATCATAATTATGAAAAAACTTCCAATCAAAATGGAATTCATTTCGATACTTTGATCTGCAAAAAACATATATCCAAATAAAAAACTAATAAATATTCCTACTGCACCTAACTTAGGCGTCGCGACTTTATGAATATGTCTTTTTTCTTCTTCGTTTCTAGGTTTATCTATAGCACCAATATGTTTAGCAACTTTCTTCATAATAGGCATTATAGAAACACTTATAACAAATGTCGTTAAAACTATTATTATTACATCTAATATAGTATTTCCTGTCATACAGTACCTCTTTTCTATTTAAAGTATAACAAACATTTATATTTGTGAAAAGAAAAAACTAGAAATTTATTAATTTTCTAGTAAGTGAATATTATCTAACATAATACCCGTTCCTTCAGCTACACAGGTTAAGGGTGAATCTGCTATAAAGACAGGTATATCTAACTCTGCGGAAAACAATTCTGCGATTCCTTCAATCATAGCTCCTCCTCCTGTCAACACTACCCCTTTATCAACTATGTCTGCACTTAGTTCTGGTGGAGTTTGCTCTAGGACATTTTTGGCTGCTTCAATGATTTTGTAGATACTGTTATGTAGTGCTTCTTCAATTTCTTCTTGGTTAACGGTAACTGTGGTTGGTAACCCGGTTGTAACATTTCTTCCTCTTACCTCCATCTTTTCTTTTTTATTTGGATTATGTACGCAAGCAATTGTTTTTTTTATGGTTTCTGCCGTTGTTTCTCCTATTAATAATTTATATTTATCTTTAATATATCTTATTATGTCACTATCAAAACTGTTACCTGCTAATCTAATTGAATTACTTGTTACTATATCATTAAGTGACAAGATTGCTATATCGGTTGTTCCTCCACCTATATCAATTACCATATTAGCACTTGGCTTTGAAATATCCATACCTGCTCCTATTGCTGCCACTTTTGGTTCTTCTTCTATATATACTTTTTTTGCACCTGTTCTCTCCGCTACCTCTTTAATGGCATTTTTTTCTACTTGTGTTATATTTGCAGGACAACATATCAAAATACGTGGTTTACTAAGCATGGTTTTGGCTTTTATTTTTTTAATAAAGTGTTCTAACATTAACTCTGTTATTTCAAAATCCGCTATTACTCCATCTTTCATCGGTCTTATTGCTTTTATTTTACCTGGAGTTCTTCCTAACATCTCATTAGCTTCTTTTCCAACTGCTATTACCTTTCTTGTACTTTCTTCTAGTGCTACCACACTTGGTTCGTCTAGAACAACTCCCTCTTTTTTTACGTATATCAATATATTAGCTGTTCCTAAATCTATACCTATATCTTTTGATAACATAATTCCTCCTTTATTACTATTAATATACACAAAAAAACGAGTATTACTCGCTTAATGTTATTTCTTTATCAAAATAATTATTTGGATTAACTATATTTCCTTTATCATATAGTTCGAAATGTACATGGAACTTATTACTTGTATCTAATTTATTTGTTCCTGCCATTCCTATTTTTTGATTTTGTGTTACTTTATCCCCTTCTTTTACTACAACATCAGTTAAACTTTGATAAACACTTATAAAATCATTATCATGTTTAATATGAACGACAGTACCTAACAACTCATCTTCTTTTACTTCAATTACTTCACCATCTAAGACTGCCACTACTTCAAAAGTTTCTTCTAGTACAAAATCAACTCCTGAATTTTGCATATATGTGTTTTCATGTTTAATTATTGAACCTTCTTGTGCTGATGATTCTGCTTGATAATCGTAATAATTAATATTAGCAATTACTCCTTCTTGTAAGTATGGTCTTGTTAGTTTTACTGTTTCTTTTACTACCGGTACAGTAGTATCATTAATTCCATCCGTTACGTATGTTGGTTCTTCTGGTGCTTCTGGTGTATAAACATTAGCTGTTGCCATAATTGTAATTATGATTGATACTACTACTGCTACATATACCATTGGCAAAACAAAGGGTTTAAGTTTTAATCTTTTCATTTTTTCACCTCATTTAAAGTATGAGATGAATTTTATAATTTATACATATTAATAAATTTGTGCTGCTAGAAAAAAATCATATATAAAATTAGTTATTAAGTAAATCATAGATAAGCCTAATAATAAATAAAAAACTCTAGCTTGAAAAATTTTGTTTTTTTTAAATATTTGATTGATATTTACAGAATCCATAGAATAAATAACGACTATCGTTACTATAATATATATTAAAATCTTAACACTCATATTAATTACTCATTTCGTATTCATTTATTTTTTTAATTCTACGTTGATGTTTTTCTTCTAATGATGAATCTGTTTTAATAAATGTTGTTACTAATTTTAAGGCTTTTGATACTCTGTTATTTCCTGCTATCGCTATTATATTAGCATCATTATCATTTCTAGTAGCAATTGCTTCTTGAACTGTATTAATTTTTGCACATCTTATTCCTTTTACTTTGTTACAAGCAATGCTTATACCTATACCACTTCCGCATATAGCAATTCCATAATCAGCTTCTTTATTTACTATTGTTTGCCCTAATTTAAAAGCAAAATCTGGATAATCTGTTGATTCACTATTGTTAGTTCCTAAATCTAAAAAAGTTATGTTTTCACTTGTCATTTTATTTATTAGCTTATTTTTTAAATCATATCCACGATGATCACTTGCTATAGCTATTTTCATATTATCAACTCCTATCTTTATTATAGCAACAATTAAAGAAAAAAAACAACTGATTAGTTGTTTTCGTTTGTTAATCCATATTTTTGGTTGAATTTTTCTACTTTACCAGCTTTAGATGCTCTAGTTTGTTGTCCTGTATAAAAAGGATGACATTTTGAACAAACTTCCACACTGATTTCGTCTTTTACTGATGATACAGTAAATTTTTCACCACAAGCACAAACTACTTCGCACTCTTTTATTTCTGGATGTATATTTTTCTTCATATCCGATCTCCTTCCGCCATGACCTAGGTCATAGTAATTCAATTGCGTTACTATTATAACAGTTATTTTCTTAATTATCAAGTAATTATGTTAGTTTTCTAATGTTTCGATTATTTTATCTGCAATTATTTGATATCCTTTTGTATTTGGGTAATAACTAAAAGGATTAGGCAAATAACTAGTTTCTTCTTCAAAAAGGCCATATGTATCTACATAGTTAATATCATATTCATCGCACAACTTCTCTACATTTGTATTTAAATAATTGAATATTTTTTCTGCTTCTTCTATATTAGTAATAGATCTTGGGAACATATTATAGTATCCCAAAAAGTATGTTTCATTGACAGCATATGGTTTTATCGTTTTAAAAAGTGTTTCAATATCACTTAAAATAGAATTTATTTCGTCTTCTACATGTACATAATAAAGTCCATTAACTGATACAAAAATAGGATTTAAGATTTTTTCTAATTCGTTATTACCAATGGAAATAGTAATTATGTCCGCTTCTCTTATTTCTTTTTTTATGTTTGTTTTGTCATCTAATCTTAAATTATTTGTTATATCTTCTATTAAATCTTTTATTGTACTATACTCATCTATAAACTCATCATTAGATGATTCTAATAAGTCTTTTTTTTCTAAATAGCTGATTATTCCTTCTTTATAACCATAATTGTAATTAGCATATGGCGTTTTTCCTGCCGCTAGAGCATCTCCCAGAGATAAATATGTAATTTTATTACTATAAGTAAGTATATATATTATATATATTAAAATTATAGTTATGATAGTGCCAATTATTTTGAACTTTTTCATTGTTCCTCCAATAAAAAAAGATTGTTTTTTTAATTATATTTCAACAATCTCTATATTAGCACCTACTAATGTAAGTTTTTCCACTATTTGCTCATATCCTCTTAATATATGTTCAGCGTCTGTAATAACTGTTTCTCCTTCTGCTATTAATCCCGCTAATACCATCGCTGCTCCTGCTCTTAAGTCAGTTGCTCTAACTGTTGTTCCTACTAATCTAGTTGGTCCAGTTATTATGGCAGTTCTGTTTTTTACTTCTATATTGGTTCCCATTTTATTTAATTCTTCAATATGCATAAATCTATTTTCATAAATTGTTTCTTCTACTTTTGAAACTTTGTCACATTGTGTTAATAAAACGGTAAATGGTTGTTGTAAATCTGTTGGAAATCCAGGATATACCATTGTTTTAATATTGGTACACTTATATTTATCATTAGAATTGATTGTTACATAATCTTCGCCAATTTCTAAATTTACTCCTACTTCTTCTAATTTTGATAGGAGTGCTTCAATATGTTTAGGTATTATATTATCAACTTTGAAATTTTTTCCGCATAATGCTCCTAATGTTATATATGTTCCTGCTTCTATTCTATCTGGAATTACCTCATGAAAACATTCTTTTAAATAATCTACACCTTCTATTTTGATAACAGATGTTCCTGCTCCAGTAATTTTAGCACCCATATTATTTAAAAACGTCGCAATATTTACAATTTCTGGTTCTTTAGCAGCATTATCAATAACTGTCGTACCTTTGGCTTTTACTGCCGCTAGTATTATATTGATAGTAGCTCCTACTGAAGCAAAATCTAAATAAATGTGTGATCCTTTTAATTCTTCGGCTTCTATTATATAAAATTCATCTTCGTAAGTAACCGTAGCACCTAGTGCTTCAAAACCTTTTAAATGAAGATTTATTGGTCTTGCACCTATTGAACATCCACCTGGAAAGTGCATCTTTACTTTATTGTATTTTCCTAATAGGGCACCCATAAAATAATATGATGCTCTTAATTTTTTTGATAATACTTCTGGTATCTCTTTATTTTCTAAGTTACTTGAATCTAGCAATAAGCTTTCACTAGCTCTTTTTATATCAACGTTTAAATAACTTAATGTTTCACATAAGGCATCTATATCTGTAATTTCAGGGATATTACAAATAGTTACTTTTTCATCTGAGAGAATGGCTGCTGGTATTAAAGCAACAGCACTGTTCTTAGCACCACTTATCCTAATAGTGCCACTTAACTCTTTTCCCCCTTGTATTTTTAAATTCATATTATCCCACCTATCATTATATTTTATTACTTTTCATTTTATTGGTGTCTAAAATAGAAAGTATTTAAGTACTCTTTTACTTTTTCTTTTATGGCTTTTTCTCCACTAGAAATTATCTTTCTCGGATCATAAACCGCTTCATTTTCTTGTATAAAACCTCTTAATGCTTTATTCCATACTGATTGTAGTTCCGTATTGACATTTAATTTGCATATACCATTATCTATAGCTTTATTTACTAAATCATACGGTATCCCAGAACCACCATGTAGTACTAATGGAATATTTAACTTTTGACTTATTTCTTGCATTCTTTCAAAATTTAGTTTTGGTTCACCTTTATAGAAACCATGAACACTTCCTAGTGCTGGTGCCATACTATCAATTTGTGTTGCTTTATATAATTCTTCACATTCATTAACATCTGCATAATAAATTTCTGCTGCTACTCCATCTTCGTCTCCACCAACGCGTCCTAATTCTGTTTCAACTGTTACATTGTTTGCCTTGGCATATTCTACTACTTCTTTTGTAATTCTTTTATTCTCTTCAAATGGCAGTTTTGAACAATCTATCATAACTGAAGTAAATCCTGAATCGATGGCTTTTTTACAACTTTCATAACTTGACCCGTGATCCAAATGAGTTACTACTGGTACTGTAATATTTAAGTTTTCTATTAACCCTTGTACCATCATAGTTATTGTTTTATATCCACCCATATATTTTGCAGCGCCTTCACTGACACCTAAAATAACAGGAGCATTCATTTCCTGGCATTGTTCTAAAATAAATTTAGTCCATTCTAAATTATTTATATTGAATTGCATTACTGCTCTTTTTTCGATTTTAGCAGTTTCTAATAGTTCTTTACTATTTACTAACATAATATCACCCAATATAATCATAGATAAATATTGCTATAAAGTCAAATAAAACAGTGTTTTTTAGTGTAAATTTTGGTATATTTAAATTGGTGATGACGATGGACAAAAAAATATTGAATGGATATAAATGTATTAATAAGGATTTTAGTAATCGTTATAGAACAATTACCTATGAAATAGGGAAAAAATATGTAGTTGACGGACCTTTATCTTTTGGAAATAGAGGTAATGGTTTTCATTTTACAACTTATATGGAAGATTGTTTTAGATATTTTAATAATAAAGAATCTATTTTATGCGAAGTGATTGGTAGTGGAAATATTTTAATGTTTGATGATGACTATTATGGTTATTATGATATGGCCGTATCTAGTGAATTAGAAATACTGAGACTTATTTCTAACGAAGAAATTTTGAATAACGTTTTAAAAATGCCAGTTCATCGTAGAATTAAATTTTTAGCGACTTTTGAATTGAGTGTAGAGGATGCTTTATTTTTAGAACCTCATTTAACTTCAAGAGAAGACCTTATTTATTTACAAAATCAAGTTAATAGCAAATATTATGTGAAAAAATAGTATAGCGATAAGAACAGAAGTAATACAAAACCAATTACAAGAGATGTTTTTCCACAATTTTTATGGAAAAATCGGCCTATTTGTATTCCTAAATATGTTAATCCACAACTAATAGTGGAAAAAACGATTCCGCTTAGTACGATATTTTTATTCATTAAACCTAGTCCTACTCCAACTGATAAACTATCTAAACTAACACTTAAGGCAAATAACAAATACGTGATGGGCGAAAGAAGCATTTTTATTGGTTCTTCTTTTTTTATTGAAATTAGCATTTGTAGTGACAGAAATAGAAATATAACTCCTAGTATTAAATGGTGATAAACCATAAATTTGGCACTTAAGGCATTGCCAATTACACTTCCAATAATAGGCATAAAAAAATGATATACTCCTACTGTTATACTTAAAATTATACTTTTTTTCTTGGTGATTTTCATTGTGCCATATATGAAAGATAGTGACATAGCATCCATTGATAATGCTAGTCCTATTAGTACATTGGTATAAAAAAAAGTCATAAATACCTCCTGTTAATTTTATGACTTAAAGCTATCAATTATTTCTTTTATAAAAAAGCGATATTCTGTTTCTTCTTTATTATCCTCATCTTCTTCTAACAGGCATAGTGGTGGGAATAAAACACACCAAAAGTTATCTCCTGTTCCCTGTCCTAAAGTTATGACTATTGATTCATAGTATCCTTCTTCATATATAACACCTTTATAATTCTTTTCCGGAAAATAGTTTAATCCATAATTTACATTTACTTCTTGATTAATATCATTAACTACTACTGTATCTTCGATAACAGCTTCTACTCCTTCTAATTTGTTTGATAGTAAATATCTTGCTTCTTCGATAGAATCTGCATTTTTAATAATATTTGCTATTTGTTCTTCTGTCTCTTCCTTTATTAATTCTTTATATACTAAATCTATTTCTTGATTACTATTAGGAATAACTCTTAATCGTATTGCTTCTTTTGGAATAAGCACCTCTTCTTGTTGTTTATTCATTACCATTACTGCAATTATTATGGCTAGTCCTATTAATATTACTTTTTGCATATTAAAACCACCTTTCATTATATGTAGGTGGTTTTTAATTTCTATTATACTAAATTGTGAAAGACAAATACCATTCTATTTCGACCTTGTAAATCTTGTTCTACTTTGATTACAACATCTTTTAAATGAGTATTTATTAATTTTATCATCATTTCTTTTTGATCATATCCAATTTCAAATGCTAGTAAATAACTATCTTTCACATGAGACTGAACATTTTTAATTATTTTTTCATAACAGTCCATTCCTGTTTCTCCTGCAAATAAAGCTAGATGTGGTTCATTTTCTTTAACAATATCTTCTATCATTCCATTACTAGCTATATATGGTGGATTGGAGATAATAACATCATATTTATCGGTTACTTTCTCAAACATATCACTTTCAATAAAGTTCACTTCTTGATTTTGTTCTTTTGCATTTATTTTTGCAACTTCTAAAGCCTTTGGACTTATATCTAATAAAGTAACATTACTATTATGATGTTTTCTTTTTAAAGTTAGTCCAATAACACCACTACCAGTACCTAAGTCAATTATATCCACAGTTTTTTGTGGAAAAAACTTTTTTATATATTCTAATGTTTTTTCTACTAATAACTCTGTTTCAAATCTCGGAATCAGAACATTTTCGTTTATATGAAATGACTGACCATAAAAGTTAACATGTCCTATTACATATTGTAACGGTTTGTTTTCTCTAATAGCTTCTATTTCTTTTTTAAATAACTGTTCTTTTTCTAATGGAACTTCTTGGTCTAAGTAATTGTAGACTTCTAATGGTGACATAGATAATAAATCTGATAGTAATAAGCGACTTTGATCACTATGTATTTTGCTCTTTCCATAGGCTAATAGTTCACTAATTGTCACTATCTTCTCCTTGAAGTTTTCTCTTTTGATCTTCCATAGTTAAAGCTTCAATAATATCTCCTAAATCTCCATCCATAACACGATCTAAGTTCTTAGTTGTATATCCTATACGATGATCTGTTACTCTGTTTTGTGGATAGTTGTATGTTCTTATTTTCTCAGAACGATCTCCTGTTCCAACCTTACTTCTTCTAGTTGATCCTTCTTTTTCTTCTTGTTCCCTAATGTGTAACTCGTAAAGACGCGCTGTCAAAATTTTCATAGCCTGTTCTTTATTTTGAATTTGGCTTCTTTCATTTTGACAAGTTACTACTGTGTTAGTAGGTAAGTGTGTAATTCGAACAGCACTATCAGTTGTATTAACACTTTGTCCTCCTGCTCCACTTGAACGGAAAATGTCAATTCTTAAATCTGCTTGTTTGATTTCTACATCTACAGTTTCTGCTTCTGGCATAACAACTACTGTTGCTGTTGATGTTTGTAGTCGTCCGTTTGACTCAGTTACAGGTACCCTTTGAACTCTATGTGATCCACTTTCGTATTTAAACATACTATAGGCGCGATCTCCTTTAATCATAAATTCAATTTGAGAGAAACCTCCCATTTCGCCTTCTAAAGCATTGTATAGTTCACATTTTAAACCTTGTTTTTCGGCATATCTTGTGTACATACGGTATAAATCTCCTGCAAAAATATTAGCTTCATCTCCACCTGCTGCACCTCTAATTTCAACAATAACATTTTTATCGTCATTAGGGTCCTTAGGTAATAAAAGAATTTCAAAACGTCCTTCTATTTCTGTTTTTTCTGCTTCTAAAACTTTTATTTCTTCTTTTGCCATTTCTGCAAAATCTGGTTCCTTAGCCATTTCTTTAGCAGCATCTATCTCTTCTAATACTTTTTTAAATCGACGATAAACTGTTACTACTTCCTCTAAGTTTGATAATTCCTTTGACAATGTCATAGTTTTTTTTATATCACTTAATACTTCTTGTGATGATAATTGTTTTTCTATTTCTATATATTTTTGTTCGGTTACTTCTAATCTCTCGATCACCTAAATCACCTTCCTGTCGTTAAGATTATATCATATTTCCTTTTAAAATTAAAGAAAAAGTAGTTTCCTACTCTTCTAATTCTAATTCATCTTCATCGATAATAACTAAATCTTTTAAATCATCATCTTTATCATCTAATTCATCATTATCAACGTGATCAACATTGTCATAATGATCTTCATCTATTTCTTCTTCGTGTTCTTCTTCATGGTCTTCTTCTATTTCTTCTTCTTCATCTGTTATAATAATAACCTTATCTGAAGTATGTCTTTCTCTTAAATCCCATGTCCCATCCTCTAACATTACAAATCTTTTATCTGTAGCTAAAGCTGTATAAAAATCTGCTATTTTAGACTCTATAGTACTTTCTGGTAATTCTAATAATTTAATAATTTGTTTAAATATTTCAAGTGTGTTTTGTTTTGCTTTATCTTCTACTATAAGATATGCGATATCCTTATTTGGTAATAATTCTAACTCATCTTTAGTCATTTTTTTAATACTCATTTGTCCTCCTACATCTTTTCATAAGCATCTACTCCTAATAGAGTTAATGCATTTTTTATTGTTATTCTAACTGCTGAGATTAACAGCAATCTTTCTTTTGTCCATTTCTCATCATCAGTTACTATTTTCTCTTTAGCATAGTAGCTATGAAAAGCAGTTGCTAATTCATAAACATAATTCGCTATATGATGAGCCTCTCTTTTAGAAGCAGCTCTTTCTACCGTTTCTTGGAAGATATATAGTTTTGTTAACATATTATATGCTGATTCAGAATTAATTGTGGTAAATTCTTCTATATCACTATAATCTATATTCTTGTTATCATTTAAAATAGAACTAATTCTTGCGTGGGCATAATTAATATAATAAACAGGATTTTCATTTGATTTTTTAACTGCTACATCTAAATCAAAATCCATTTGACTATCTAGGCTGTGAGATACAAAGAAATATCTTAATGCATCTTTTCCTACTTCTTCAAACAATTCCATTATAGTTACAGCATTACCTGTTCTTTTACTCATTTTTAATTCTTGGCCATCTTTTATTAAACGAACCATTTGTAAGATACCCACATTAACTTTTTCACTATCATACCCTAGTATTTGTAGTGATGCTTTTAATCTAGCTACATATCCATGATGATCTGCTCCTAAAATATCAATTAAAGTATCATATCCTCGTGAATATTTATTTATATGATATGCAATATCGGGTAATAAATAAGTATTATTTCCATCTTGCTTGATTAAAACTCTGTCTTTTTCGTCACCATAGTCTGTTGTTTTAAGGAATAATGCTCCTTCAGAGGTATATGTTTTACCTGTTTCTTTTAATAAGTTTAGTGTTTTATCTACATATCCTTCTTCATAAATTGCTGTTTCACTAGACCATACATCGAAGTTAACATCAACTTTAGATAAATCTTCTTTTATTTGATCAAGTAATATTTTTAATCCATATTCTTTAAAAAACTTAATATCTTTATCTTTAGCAGTATCATTATACTCTTCTTGTAATTTTTTAGCAATAGTAATAATTTCTTTCCCGTGGTATCCACCTTCTGGCATTTCCTGTTCTTTTCCTAGTAAATTAAGATATCTTGTTTGAATTGATATTCCTAAATTATTCATTTGATTACCAGCATCATTAATGTAATATTCTTTTGTTACATCGTATCCTGCAAACTTTAAAACTCTTGCAAGTGAATCTCCACAAGCTGCACCTCTAGCATGGCCTAAATGAAGAATTCCTGTTGGATTAGCACTAACAAATTCAAGATTTAGCGTTATTCCTTTAAATTTATCGCTTTTTCCATAGTCTTCTTTTTCTTTTAAAACTTTTAATATATTTTCAAAAAGATAATCTTTTTTTACAATGAAGTTTATAAAACCAGGATTAGCAATAGAAATATCTTCATAATTGTCTCTTTCAATATTGTCTATTATTTCTTCTGCAATCAATTTAGGATTTTTTCCTAGTAACTTTGTTAGTCGCATAGCGATATTACTAGAATAGTCACCATTTTCCTTGTTTTTTGGTATTTCTACATTGATTTCATCTTCAAAATTAATATTAAGTCTCTTTAATGCATTTAGAATATCTGTTTCAATATTTTTTTTCATCATTTACTCCTTCCATTTTAAGATAAATCCATACGTTTGATTATCTATTTTGTATGTTGTATCTATTTTATTAGTTTCTTTTATATATTTAATTACCTCTACATTTATAGGTAACTTTCCTTCTCTTATTAAAAGATAACTATCCTGACTGCCAAAACTTAAATTCAGTTCTTTATCACAGTCTATTTTTATTAATGTTTTGTTATTAAAATTTAAAAAGTAACTTGCTTTTTCTTCTTCAGAAAACCATTTTATTTCTTCTTTGGTTAAGTATCCTTTAGATTTTGTAATAATGGTATTTTCTTTTGTTTTTAATGTCATTTCAACAGTGATTTGTTCCATATTTAGTTCCTTCTTAAATTTCTAACTTGCATTATAGCACATCTATTTAAAAGAGTACATATTTTTTTTGCTTTTTTTCATACTAACTATAGAAAGGTTGATTTTATTATGAAATGGACTAAGAGAATTATTAAACTAGTGATTTTATTTATTGTTTTGTTTGTTGGTGGTCATATGGCTATTTTTGCATACTCTTGGCTAACTCCTAAATTAGAAATTAATACTGCTAATAGTATAGCTTTATACGATAATAGTGATCAATTATTTTTTCAAGGATCAGGTGATAAATCTTGGATTGGATTAGATGAAATTTCGCCGTATTTAATTGATGCTACTATTAATACCGAAGATAAAGGGTTTTATAATCATTTTGGTTTTGATTATTTGCGAATTATAAATGCTTTGTTTACTAATATGATGGCCGGTTCTAATGTACAAGGTGCTTCTACTATTACACAACAATATGCTAAGAATTTATTTTTAGACTTTGATAAAACTTGGCAAAGAAAATGGGATGAAATGTGGCTCACTTTTGAACTTGAAGCACACTATGATAAAGAGGAAATTTTAGAAGGATACTTGAATACTATTAACTATGGGCATGGAATGTATGGAATACAAAATGCTTCTTTATTTTATTTTAATAAAAGCGCTAGTGAGTTAACTTTAGCAGAAGCGGCGATGTTGACTGGTATTCCTAAAGCTCCTAGTAATTATTCTCCTCTAGTTAATGAGGATGTAGCTATTAGTAGACAAACTTCTATTCTAACTTCAATGCTTGATAATGATTTAATTACTCAAGAAGAATATGATACTGCTATAAATGAAGAATTAATCTATGTTGGTAAATTAGAACATAGTAACTTATCTACTGTTATGTACTATCAGGATGCAGTTTTAAAAGAATTAGAAGAAATTACTAGTGTTCCTAGGTCTTATTTAGAGACTGGTGGTTTGAAAATTTATACTAATTTAGACATAGAAACTCAAACTAATTTAGAAAATAGTATTAAAGAAAATATAGGATTGGATAATGAACTGGAGATTGCCAGTGTAGTTATGAATCCTAATACAGGGGAAGTTTTGGCTTTAACGGGAGGAAAAGATTATAATTCTTCCCAGTTCAATAGAGCAATAGATGCTAAAAGACAGGTTGGTTCTACAATGAAACCTTTTTTATACTACGCAGCATTAGAGAATGGATTTACTTCTAGTACTACTTTTATAAGTGAGGAGACTACTTTTACTTTTTCAAATGACGAAACATATTCACCACAAAATAGTAATCAGACTTATGGAAATAAACCTATTTCTATGGCTACTGCTATTGCTTATTCCGAAAATATATATGCAGTTAAAACACATATGTTTCTTGGAGAAGAAACTTTAGTAGATACTGCAATAAGAGTTGGTGTTGACGATGAATTAGAAGCTGTTCCTTCTTTACCATTAGGTACATCTGAAATCAGTGTTCTTGAAATGGCTCAGGGATATTCAGCTTTTGCTAATTCTGGTTATAAAGTAGAACCTTATTTTATTAGAAGAATTGAGAATAGCGAAGGTGAAGTTTTGTATGAAGCTGATATAGAAAAAGAATTAGTATTAAATGATAGTTTAACTTATATTTTGAACAATATGCTTACTTCTGTCTATGATCCCGCTTATATTGATTATAATTACCCAACTTCTATAAATTTAAATGCTCAACTTTCTCATACTTATGCTTTAAAAACAGGTACTACTAATACAGATCATTGGTATATAGGTTATAATCCGGAAATAGTAACTGCTGTATGGATTGGTTATGATGACAATGCTAATTTAGAATCTGATCAATACAAGATAGCTAAAAATGTATGGCTTGACACTATTGAAGGATGTATGGAGGGAAAAGAAGATATATGGTATCAACAACCTGAGAATGTGACTAGTATAATTGTTGAGCCTATTACTGGCATGCCTGCTACTAATGAAGACGAAAAAAAGAAGGTCATGTACTTTATAAAAGGTACAGAGCCTTCTCACAGTGATCCTGTTTTTGATGAAATTATCGATAAATAGTTCCTTCTTGACCTGTTTTAAGTAAAGAGCCATTTGCATCATCAGTATCTAAATGTAACTCTAGTGTGAAACTAGGGTCTTCTTTTATTTTGACATTGCTAAACATAACTCCCTTTTCTCCTTCAAAGGATATTTTAACTTCATTAACATCTTCTAGATTTAATTGTTTTCGCAACTCTGGTGTCATGTGAATATGCCTATTAGCAATAATTCCACAAGCCTTAGTTACTTCTCCTTTAGGTCCTTCTATAGTAATTGTACTGGCACCTTCTAAATCTCCTGAATCTTTTATTGGGGGATTTATACCTAATGCATAAGAATCTGTTCTTGATATTTCTACTTGTGTATAATTTCTATAAGGTAACAATATACGTACTTTTTCAATCTTGTTCTTTTCAGTTTTGATAGTAACAACTTTATCAGACGCATATTGTCCTTTTTGGACTAGTTCTTTTATTTCTTTTATTTCTTCATCTGCAAACAGTATTTTATAATCTGCCTCAGTTAAATGTACATGACGATTAGATACTCCTAATAATACTTTCATAGATACCTCCTATTTTATTGTATCATATATACTTTTAGTAAATAGTCTTTTTTTTATTTGTTGACATATTATTTATTGGAGGAATGATATGAATAATAATATTTACCCTGGATATCCCCCTAATACTAATTTGAATTTAGGGGCTACTCAACCACCTATTACTAATATGATGCAGCAAACTAATAAAAACGTTTATGCAGAGAGTCTGTTAGTAAAAAACATTGGAAAATTAGCAACTTTCTATATGTCTTATCCTGACTCTATCCAATGGAAAGATAAGGTATTTACAGGTATAATTGAATCTGCAGGTAGAGATTTTGCCGTTTTGAGCGATCCTAAAACAGGAAAATGGACTATTCTTTGGATTATATATTTAGATTATGTAGAATTTGATGAACCTATAAAATTGTAATAGTTTAGTTGTTAATCTTATCTTTATTTGATATAATTATTTCATAATAGAGGTGAGATATGTATATTTATATTATAATCATTGTTATTGTTGCTCTTGGAATTGTTGGTTTGTTTTTAAGTATTACTTTTAATAAATTTCAGTTTTTAATTATTAAGATGGAAGAAGCTAACAATAACATTGATATTTTGTTGGAAAAAAAAGAAAAATTGTTAGAAAGAGTAATTCCTTTTATTCATAAAGTTAATAAAGAGGAAGCAAAAACAATGAAAAATAACCTTAAACATAAGGTTATTAAAAGCGAACGTGGTGATTTAAATAATCGTTTAAATAAAGTAGAACATGAACTTAATAAAGTTGTAGATGCTAATCAAAAATTGACTAAGGACGATGGTTTTACTGACTTACAGTTTGATTTGTTTAATACTAACGAAGAATTAGAAGCTGCTCTTAAGTTTTATAATGATTCTGTTAGTAATTATAACTCTTTAATCAAATGTTTTCCAACTAGCATTGCAGGATTGGTATTTAGATATAAACAGAAATATTTTTATACAATTAATGAACTTATAGAATTTGAAATATTGAAAGATAAAAACGCTAATGATTAGCGTTTTTTTAGTGAAAACAACTATATTTACCATTCTATTTGTTTTAAACCTCTTGCTAATAGAAACTCATTTGTTTTGGAAAAAGGTTTACTACCGAAGAAACCATTTCTAGCAGAAAAAGGCGATGGATGAGAAGCTTTTAAGACTAGATGTTTGGTACTAGTTATATACTTTTCTTTTTCTTTAGCGTAATTCCCCCATAATATAAAAACAATAGATTGATCTTTTTCATTTAAGATTTTTATTATGTTATCTGTGAATTGTTCCCATCCTATATTCTTGTGAGAGGAAGGTTTTGATTCTTCTACACTCATGATTGAATTTATTAATAAAACTCCTTGTTTAGCCCATTTTTCTAAATTTCCATCGTTTTTTTCTATTCCTACATCATTTTTTAATTCTTTGTAGATATTTTTTAATGATGGAGGTATTTTAATATTTGTTTCTACTGAAAATGATAGTCCATGTGCTTGATTAGGTCCATGGTAAGGATCTTGTCCTAGTATTACAACTTTTGTTGCTTGATAAGAAGATAATTGAAAGGCTTTAAACAGATCTTTTCTTAGAGGATATATTTTTTTAAGATTGTATTCATTATTGACTCTATTCATTAATTTAAGGAAATAATCTTTATTGTATTCATCTTTTAATATCTCGTCCCAATCATTTTTAATCATACTTTGCTCCTTTAATTTATTATATCATAATCGCTGTTTTTCTTTGACTACTTCTTTACGTAAGGAGAAAATTGCATAGATATTGACTATGGCTAGTATAGCTACTAATATGTCAACTATACTCCATAATACATTTGATTGAGCTAACGAACCCCATAGAAGTAGTATTGCTACCACACTTTTTAGTATATATAAATGCTGTTTTTTTATTTTAGGATATAAATATTTTAAGTTGCTTTCACCATAGTAATATCCTGTTATAATAGTCGAAAATGCAAAGAGAGTTATGATCAAAATCAGTGACAGTTCCCCTATATTACCTAAATTGCTATCAAGAGCATATTGAATTATTTCTATTCCGTTATAATTACTGCTTGTGAAAATACTATAATCAATTGATAACACTATTAGCGCTGTTATTGTGCATACTATTAAGCTCGTAAAATAAACACCTACTACTTGTATCATTCCTTGACTTGCTGGTTTTTCGTTATCCACTGACCCACTAGCAATTGCTCCGCTTCCTATTCCTGCTTCATTTGAAAATATTCCTCTTTGAATACCTATTAATATAGTTGTTAATAGTCCACTGCTGAATGCTTTTAAATCAAAGGCTGAAGTAATTATTTCATTAAAGATACTAGGTAGTTTTTCTATGTTGATGAATACAACAACTAAGCCTAATAATATATATCCTAATCCCATGATGGGTACTATATTATTTGTAAACGATACAATACTCTTTAGACCTTTATATATTGCTAAAAAAGCTAATGTTGCGATTATAATTGCTATTATTATTGGTGCTATAGGAAATTTGCTAGTAATACTGATTGTGATTGTATTAGCTTGTATTGTCATAAAGGCTACTATATAGGTTATTATTATTAAAAAGGCATATATCTGTCCCAATTTTTTGTTCTTTAGTCCTTTTCCTATGTAATAGGCTGGCCCACCTTTATAGTAGTTGCCGTCTTTTTCTTGATACCGTACTCCCAATGTGCTTTCTGCAAATGAGTTTGATGCTACTATTAATGTAGTTGTCCATAACCAAAATATAGTTCCTGGTCCTCCATATAATAATGCCAGAGCTATTCCTGCTAGCGAACCCACTCCAATTCTTGCTGAAGTAGCCATCATTAATGAGGCAAAAGGCGTAATTTTTGTCTTTTTTTTACTGTGGAAACTACTTATCATTTTAGGAACATTAAATTGTATTCCTCTTAATTTGATTGTAAAGTAGATTCCTACTGATATAAGCAAAATAGTTGCAATTGACCATACTATATTATTTATAATTTCCACATTATCACCAATTCCATTATAACCAACATTAATGTCTTAATTTGTAAAAAAAAAGACATTGCTAAGCAATATCTATTTATGATAATTTTCATTATTTTTGATTTTAAAACTTCTATATATTTGTTCTAGTAAAATAACTCTAAATAATTGATGAGGAAATGTCATTTTCGAAAAAGACAAAGCCATGTTTTTTTTACTTTTTAATTCTTCATGGATTCCATTTGATCCGCCTATTATAAAAGCTATATTATTAGTGGTAAGAAATAAATTATCAAGCAACTTAGAAAATTCAACTGAATTATGTTGCGTTCCTTCAATTTCTAACGTGATTATATATTCTTTACCTGTAAGATGTTTTTCTATTTCTTCTTTTTCTTTTTTTAATTGACTGGTTATATCATTGAGTTCGTGATCTTTCACTTCTATGATTTCTACTTTATGATATTTTTGAAGTCTTTTTTGATATTCTTTGATAGCTTCTTGATAGAATTTTTCTTTTATTTTTCCTACACTTATTATTTTTATCATTAGATGGTTATTAACTCACTTTCTTCATTTTGCTTCGCAATAATAAATTTTCTAGTTTGTATGCAATCTTCTCCTAATACTTCTTTTATTGTCTCTATTACCAACGTTTCTTCATTATTATCTTCACTTAAATGGGCCAATATGATATGGGATGTTTTTTCGCTCATCATTTTTTTTAGATAATTTGCCATAGAACGATTGGATAGATGCCCCTTATCACTCAAAATGCGTTGTTTTAAATGATGAGGCCTTGTTCCATTCATAAGTAACTCTTCATCATGATTACTTTCTATTACATACAAATTGTGGTTTTTTAAATCTTCTAAATATTTATGGTTTATATATCCCGTGTCAGTTATATATACGAGACTACTAGTGCCACTTTTTATGATAAAAGCAGCAGAATCCATCGAGTCATGCGATGTTTTAATAGTTTTAATATTTAAATCTTTGATAACAAATTCTCTTTCTAAATCAATTAGCGTATGAACATTTTTATAACTTATAAAATATTCTCTTGTTTTAGATGGAATGTGCACGTTTATTTGCTCTTTATTTAATAAAACCTGTAATCCTTTAACGTGATCATCATGTTCATGTGTAATTAAAATAGCATCAATATCTTTAATAGTTAAATTCTCTTTATCTAAACTTGCTTTAACCCTTTTGAAACTAATACCAATATCAATTAAGATATTGGTATCATTGCTTTGAATTAAACAACAGTTTCCTTTAGAACCACTTGCAATGGTTTTAACTTTTATCATTGATACAGTAATAATGGATTAAAAGATCTTCCACCGCTATATGGATATCCTTGCCATGCTCCAAAGTGTAAGTGAACACCTGTAACAAAACCTGTATCTCCCATTCCTCCTATTACTTGTCCCATAGTTACTACGTCACCTTTGCTGACATATCGATATTCCATATGTCCATAAATTGTGTAGTAACCGTTTTGATGATCAATAACTGCATATATTCCGTCTGGCCAGCGAGTACCCGCTTCTGTAACAATTCCAGATTGTGCTGCTTTGATTGGAGATCCTCTTCCTGTTCCTCCAATGTCTACTCCGTCATGCAACGTCCCCCATCTATAACCGTAAGGACTATTTATTGTATAAGGAACATTTGTCGGCCATGCCCATACTCCAAGATCTCCTGAAATTACATAGTCATTACTTTTTCCACCTTTAACGATTATTTCATTGATTACCGGTTTAATCTCTTCTGTACTTATCGGTATAGATTCTTGAGGTGCTCCATTTTCAATTTGACTTTTATAAGTTAATTTTGTAACACCATTTTCACCAGCTTGAATTGTTTCTTCAACTCCTACTAGTATTGTATTATCATATCTAATCTCTGTTTCATATTTTATTTCTTGCAACTCTACAACATGATCTACCTGAACTATTTTAACTTTCGGTTGTAATATCCCAAGTGTTACTTGTTGACCTGTAAATAATAATGAATTTTCGTTTTTGAATTGAGGATTGGCAATTAAAAACTCCTGTGCTGACATTTTATTAGCAAATGAAACATCGCTGATTGTATCTCCTTCTAAAACGGTATAAACATTTTGTGGTTCGGTAGTTCCAAACATTAAGTACTTTGATAACTCTTCACTGGTTTGATAAATTGGCTGATTAGTAGGGATACGATCTTGTTGATAGTTTATTTGGTTTTTTATTTCAACAGATTCTATTATTGATCCAGTACTAACAATAGGCGTTTGAGTATTTGTTAAATACTTATCATATTCTTCGCTATCGACGAAAGATCTGATTGTGTTATCGATAGACTCCTCAAGCACTTCTTGTTCTAAAACATATATTATAACGTCTTGTTCTACATATTCATCTCCTGTTGTAGCATCTATAACAGTCGTTCCTTTTATAGTATATTTATATCCATCGATTGTAAAGGGTGTTATATTATTTATTTTGTCATAAATAGTTTCTACTGTAGATATACTTTCTTCAAAAGTTATTTCTCTAACAATTTCTAGATTTTTAGGAGGGTATACTTTATCAATATTATATTTTTCTTTTAAGTTATCTTGTTCAGTATCTATATACTCTTCTAATTCTTCTTGTGATTGAATTAATCCTATTGATTTTCCATCTAGATAGACACGGTATAATGATTGTGGCTCCACTTCTTTTTGAGTGAATCCTAAAAATAATAAACTTACACTCGCAATAAGCGCTAAGACAATATAAGTTATATTTCTATTATTCATTATTTACCTCCTTTTTAAAATTTAGGAATGTACTAGTATCTTTTTTAAATAGCAATTCAATTGTTGTAGTTGGTCCATTACGATGCTTTCCAATTATATATTCTGTAATACTAGTGTTATCATCCATTCTCTTCTCTTTATTATAGTAGTCGTCTCTATATAGGAATGAGACAATATCTGCATCTTGTTCAATCGATCCTGATTCTCTTAAGTCACTCATGATAGGTCTTTTATCCTCTCTCGATTCTACCGAACGAGATAACTGTGCTAAGGCAATTACTGGTACTTTAAATTCCATAGCCATAGTTTTTAAAATACGAGATATATCTGATACTTCTTGTTGTCTATTTCCACCATATTGTTTGCCTGAAGTAATTAACTGTAGGTAATCGATAACGACTGCAGATAATCCTGTTCTACTATTAGCTAAACGACGACATTTTGCTCTTATTTCACCTATTGTTATACCTGGAGTATCATCAATAAATAAATTAGCATCTGCAAGTTGAGAAATAGCTTCATTAATGCGTTTCCAATCGTTGTTTAATAAATTCCCTGTACGCAGTTTATACCCTTCTATTTGTCCTAATGAAGATAACATTCTTGTTGCTAATTGTTCTGCGCCCATTTCTAAGTTAAATAGAGCAACTGCTCTATCACTATTCATAGCCATGTGTACCGCCATATTTAAAGCGAATGCTGTTTTCCCCATAGCAGGTCTTGCTGCGATTATAATCAATTCATTTTCATGTAGTCCAGATGTTACCTTATCAATATCTGTCCACCCTGTTGGTAACCCAGTTATTTCTCCTTTTGTTTCGGCTAACTTCTCTAAATCTTTTTGAGTCTTATATAAAACATCCTTAATTGTTCTAAATTCCGATGTTTTACGGTTTTTACTAATGTCACCTAATTTTTTTTCTGCTTCTTCTATTAAAACAGATAACTCTTCATCCAAATTATATCCAGATGTGGCTATTTCAGTAGCTGAATCAATAAGTCCTCTCCGAGTAGCACTTTCTTGAATATTTTTTATATAATACTCGGCATTAGCTGCAGTTGGTACAAAAGTGATTATCTCTGTTAAATACTCTACTCCTCCTATTTCTGTTAAATAGTTTTTCTTTTTCAATTCGGCTGTTACTGTTGTCAAATCAACAGGAACTTTACTTTCTAATAGGTAGGATAAAGTTTCAAATAATTTGCTATGTTTATCTAGAAAAAAACTGCTTGGAATCAAATCTTCTGCTGCTTTTTCTAAAGCACTTTTTGATAGAAAGCATGCTCCTAAAACGGATTTTTCTGCTTCTATATCACTCGGCATTGTTCTAAGAGCCATGTCTTTCACCTCACTTTTCTAAATGTACTTTAATTTTAGCACATATTTCTTTATATAAATTAATTTTAACATCATGATATCCCAATGTTGCTAAGGCTTGTTTTATTTCAATATGCTTTTTGTCAACTGCGTAACCTTTTTTATCTAATTCTTCTTTGACTTGTTTGGGACTAACACTTCCGAACACTTTATCATTTGCCCCTGTTTTAACTTTGAATGAAAGTGTTACCTTATCTAGTTTATCTTTTAAAGATAGTGCTTCTTGTTTGTTTTTTATATCTAAGTTTTTTATTTCTTTTTGTTCTTTATTATAATGACTTAGAGTTTGTTCTGTTAACTTATCTGCATATCTATTCTTTATAAGAAAATTTTCTGCATATCCGTCTTTAACTTCCTTGATTTCCCCTTTTTTCCCTTGGTTTTTTAGGTCTTTTAGAAATATTACTTTCATTGTCTTCCTCCTCAAGAATATTTTTTTTTAATTCTTTTTCTACTTCTTTTATACTTTTATTTTCAATAATACTTGCGGCATTATATTTGTCTCCTCCGCCTGAAAATTTTTCCATTATTTCCTGTACTTCAACTTTTCCCATACTTCTTGCACTTATACCTATTGTTGATTTATTCAACTTACCTATAACAAATGACGCTTCTATGTTATTAAAAAACAAAATTGTATCTGCGGCTTTTGCTAATTCTTCTCTTTTGAAATATGTATTTTCTGTTCCTTTAGCAATGGCAATACCATCAATTATTTTTACATTTGTAATTATTTTTTGTCTTTCTATATATTCATTTAACTCTTGTTTTAGTATATACTGTACCTCTTTAGGGTTAGCTCCCTCTTGAGATAGAAAATATGATGCATAGAATGTTTTGTTTGATGTTTTTAATGTATAGTTGTTAGTATCTAAGGTTATGCCCGATAATAGTAAAGTTGCTATTTGTTTTGTTATCTTGATATTATTTTTTATTAAGAAAAACGATAACATTTCCGAAGTACTCGAAGTATTCTTTTCAATAATCTTAAGAGCATTATCTATTGTTTCACTATTTGTGTCATGGTGATCAATTATTAAAATGTTATTAAAGATTTCTAATAGTTTCCCTGATTGAATTGTATCTATTTTATTAGTATCTACTACTATCAACAAATCTTTCTCACTATTTGGATTTTTTATTTCTTCTACTTTTTTAATCATAACATTTTCTACTAAGTTGAAAGCATTTTCAACGGCTTTTTCTAGATGTATGTCTTCTATTATAACATAAGAAGTTTTTTTATACTTACGACAAATATGATTCATAGTTACTATACTTGCCAAGGCATCTAAATCTATATTTTTATGTGCAGTGATATAAATCGTCTTAGCTTTTTTTATTTTTTTTATTATTTCTTTACTGCGATTTAAAATTTCCATTTTTCCTCCCATATATCTCTTTTATATTATACTACAAAATAACAAAAGAAAAAAGATAGTTTCCTATCTTTACTTAGTATATGGTAATAATGCGATTGCTCTTGCTCTTTTAATTTGTTCTGCAATAAATCTTTGATGTTTAGCACAAGCACCTGTTACACGACGTGGTAAAATTTTTCCACGCTCATTAATATATTTTTTTAAGATTTCAACATCTTTATAATTTATATTTTTTCCAGTACACATATAGCATATTTTTTTCTTTTTACGATAAAATTCAGCCATTGTCTTTCCTCCTTCTTAAAACGGTAGTTCGTCATCACTTATTTCAATGCTAGAACCAAAATCTGCGAATGGATTGCTTGAAACATCAGTAGTTTGCGAAGGTTGCTCATTTTTAAAGTCATATGGTGAAGGATTGTTGTTGTTGTTATTCCCTCCATCATTTGCATTTCTGCTGTTTTTAGAATCTAAAAATTGAACGTTTTCTGCAACTATTTCTGTTACATAGCGTTTTTTTCCATCATTATCATCATAGCTTCTAGTTTGAATTCTTCCATCAATCGCTACTTGACTACCTTGTGTTATATAGTTTTTAACATTTTCTGCTTGTTTTCTCCATACAACTATATTAATAAAATCAGCTTCTCTCTCTCCTGATTGAGAAGTGAATGCTCTATTAACTGCGATTGAAAAGCTAGCTACAGGGGTATTACTTCCTGTATATCTTAGTTCAGGATCTCTTACTAGTCTCCCTATTAAAAATACTTTGTTCATAATTCCCTCTCTCTTAGTTATCGATACGAATGATTAATGTACGGATAACATCTTCACTAATACGTGATAAACGATCAAATTCATTTGTAGCTTTTGCATCTTCTGTTTCAATTACATAAAGAAAATAATATCCTTTAGTGTATTTTTTAACTTCATATGCTAATTCTCTTTGTCCCATTGCCTTTTCTTCAATAATATTAGCACCGTTTGATGTTAATACATTTTTCATGTTTTCAGCAACTGAACTGATTACCGTTTCCTCTAGGTCTGGTCTTACGATAAACATAATTTCATACTTATTCATTTTTTACACCTCCTCATGGTCTTTAGGCTGTACTTTTTGCACAGCAAGGAGTACTTAAAATACTCGCATATAGTATATCAAAAATTACTTGTGTTGTAAAGGTTTATTATACATTAAATCGGAAATGACATATATCTCCATCTTCCATTAAATATTCTTTACCTTCTAACCTTGCTTTTCCGGCCTCTTTTACTTTCAATTCACTGCCTAACTCTATTAAGTCATTGTACCCAGTTACTTCTGCTCTTATAAATCCTTTTTCAAAATCAGAGTGAATGATTCCTGCACATTGTTTTGCAGTCATTCCTTTTTTGAAAGTCCATGCCCTAACTTCTTCTTTACCTACTGTAAAATACGTTGCTAAACCAAGCAAATCGTATGTTACTCTTACTAATTCATCTAATCCAGAAATTTGCAATCCTAGCCCCTCTAACATTTCTTGTTTATCTTCATCGCTCATTTCGCTTAATTCTTGCTCTAATTTTGCACATATTACGACGGTTCTAGCATTTTCTTTAGTAGCATATTCTTCTACTTGTTTTACATATTGATTATGTTCTAGTCCTAGTTCTTCTTCTGATATATTAGCTAAATATATGATTGGCTTTGCTGTAAGAAATTGAAAACTTTTAACTAACTTTAATTGTTCATCTGAAAAAGACACTAATCTTAATGGTATATCTTTTTCTAAATTATCTTTTGCTATTAATAAAACTTCTAATTCTGCTAATGCTTCTTTATCTTTATTTGTCCTTGCTTTTTTTTCTACTCTGCTGATTCGATTATTAATACTTTCTAAATCTGAAATCGCTAATTCTAAATTAATTGTTTCTATGTCTCTTATTGGATCTACTTCACCATCTACATGTGTGATATTTTTATCTTCAAAACAGCGTACCACTTCGCAAATTGCATCTACTTCCCTTATATGTGATAAGAATTGATTACCCAACCCTTCTCCTTTTGAAGCTCCTTTTACTAATCCTGCGATATCTGTAAATTCATATGCTGTAGGTATAAACTTATTAGGTTCATACATTTCCTTTAATTTATTCATTCTTTCATCTGGCACTATTACAATTCCAACATTTGGTTCTATTGTTGCAAATGGGTAATTAGCTGCCAATATATTTTTTTTTGTTATTGCATTAAATAAAGTTGATTTACCTACATTTGGTAATCCTACTATTCCTGCTGTTAAAGCCATATACATCCCTCCGTCTTTATATTATACAAAAAAAGTAGATATAAATCTACTCTAAATTGTTGGATATACTTCTGGTCCTATTGGTAACCCTATTAAATACCATCCTACCAACAATAATATCCAAGCAATACTTATGATTAAGAAATAAGGCATAATGTAGCCTATTCCTTGTTTAAATCCGATTGGTTCATCTTTATTTAGGTTATATATGTTTAAATAACCTATATAAACCACAAAAAAGGCAAGTAGAGGCGTTATTCCGTTTGTAATTGAATCGGACGCTCTTAACATCATTTGTGCAAATCCTGGCGAAATATTCGATTGCATTAGCAAAGGTACAACCACCGGTGAAAAAATAGCCCATTTTGCGGCGGGAGTAGTTAAAACTATATTGGCAAGAGCCATGATTATAACTATAGTTATAACTAGCGGTAAACCCGTAAATGGCAAACTATTTATAAAATTTGCGAGTAATCCGGTAATAATTGTTCCAATATTTGTTTCTCTAAAAATGGCAATTAGTTGAGATGCTATAAATATGAACAATATTAAAGTTCCTATATTTTTAAATATAACTGAACTTTTTGCAGCTTCTATAACAGAACGATCATTTTTAATCGTTTTAGCACCTAATCCATATGCAATACCCATTAATAAAAATATAATAGATAACATGTATGTAAATCCATCTTGGAAATATGCATTAGATCCAAAAAGTTGGTCTATATATGCCGGTTCTGTCATATCTAATAGCATTCCAGAAAACGGTAGACCAGGTATTATCATATACACAAATAATGCTATTCCTACTATCCCTGTTACTAAGGCATATTGTAATCCTGTTTTTTCTCTTTTTGTTTCCTCTAATTTTTTTTGTTCTTCTTCATCCTCAGTTATTATTTCTAACTGTTGGGTAACACTTAAGTCATTTTTCGCTTTGTATTTTCCTATTCTAGGTACTATGAACTTTTCTATTATTAGAGTTCCTATTATTGATAATATGATGGTTAATGCAATTATGATAAATAAATTAGATGTCAAACTAACATGATAATTTGGATCTATTAAGTTTGCGGCCGTTTGGGTATAGTTTAGCAATGCAACTTCCGCTGAACCTGTAAATAATGTAACTCCATATCCAAAACTCACTCCAACAAAAGCAGTAGCTATTCCTGTTAATGGATTTCTCTTCAATCCTTGGTATATTAATGCTGATAGTGGTATTAAAAATACATATCCTACTTCATTAATAACTGTGGAAAAGGTTGCAATTAAAAGTATAAAAAAGGTTAGTTGCGTTCTATTAATTTTTGAGAAGTGTCTTTTTACTAATGTACTTATAAAACCTGTTCCTTCTGCGACTGCTAATCCAATCATTGTAATGAGTAGCATACTCAATGGCAGAAAACTAATAAAATTTCTTGTGGCATTACTGATGATAAATTTCATGCCATCAAAATTTAATAAACTAGTTACACTTACTAGTACCGGCTCTAATTCATTTGTAGTAGCGTTTATTGTATTATAAGTCACCTGAAATTGAAAGAACGATAGTATTCCGCTTAGTACAACAACCATCGCAATAGCAAACAGCATTACTGTTATTGGATGAAAATGAAACTTTTTTAATTTTAACTTTCTCTTATCTTTTCTCATTTTTGTTCCTCAACTATCTTTTTGATTTTTTTATTAAAATCAACTCTTGGTAGCATAATGCTTCGACCACAGTTAATACATTCTATCTTGACGTCTGCTCCTAACCTAGTAATTCTCCATTCGTTTGTACCACATGGATGAGGTTTTTTCATAATTACTATAGTTCCTACAGTATATTGGTTTTTATTTTCCATCCGAATCACCTATAAGAGTATATTCATCTATATTTTCTTTATCTAATGTGTTTTTTACTTGTATTAATATTTGTTGTTCTACTTCTTCCACTTTAGTAGAAGTTGTTATTATTTTTAGAACATAATTGTGTGTTTCTTTCGTTATTTTATTATCGATTTTTATAATAGGAGTTTCTTTTAAATGCTCGATATTTGATATTGAAAGAATAATTTTATTAATCATCTTTTCTATTTCTTTAATGGATTTTGTTGATTTTATCGATAATTTCATATTAATATAAGTTGGTGTTAAGCTATAATTAATTATTTCAGTTATATTACGGTTAGCAATTATTTTTACATCACCTTCAATGTTTCTTATTCTAGTTGTTTTTAATCCTAATGAGATTACTTCACCTTTATATGTTCCAATTTGAATTATATCTCCAACTTCATATTGATTTTCTGTAATAATAGAGATTCCAGATAAAGTATCTTTTAGTATGTCTTGTAACGAAAATCCAATAACAATTCCTACTATTCCTGCTCCTGCTAATAGTGAAGTAACATTAATATTATAAACAGATAACACTGCTGCTACCGCTATGAATCCAATGATATATTTTAATATATTATTTATTAAAGACTCAATCGTATTGGCTTTTTTTGTTGCTTTACTACCTCTAACTCTATTAAATATTGCTGTTCTTAATACTTTTTTTATAAGAAAATATACTATAAAAGCAATTGTTAAGTATATAATTGGTAGTATTACTTCTTTAATAAGAATAACTTCTAGTATTTCTTTCATATTACAAGCCCTTTCTTTATTTATCGTTTTTAATAATCTCTAAAATTCTATTTAAATCATTAACATTTTCAAAAGTTATTATCATCTGTTTTGTTTTGAATTTTACTTTTGTCCCTAAAAAATCGCTAATCTCTTCTTCTATATATTTATATTCTGCATTATTACTATTTTTTTGTCTGACAATTTTATTGGTTTTTGCAATGTTTTCTTGTTGTGACAATTCTTCTAATTGACGGACATTTAACCCTTCATTTACTATTTTTTCTGCGATGTTTTCTATTGTTTCTTTTGATTCCATTTTACTTAAAACACGTGCATGGCTCATTGATATTTTTTTAGTAATTAAAAGATCTTTAACTGAGTTAGGTAGCGATAATAGCCCCAACATATTTGTGATATAAGTTCTACTTTTACCCAATCTTTTTGATAATTCATCTTGAGTTAAGTCTAATTTTTCAATAAGATTACGATAAGCTTCCGCTTCTTCTACTGGGGATAAATCTTCTCTTTGTAGGTTTTCTAAAACTGCTATTTCCATCATTTCTTCATCTGTGAAGTCTTTTACTATAGCTGGTATTGTTGTATTTCCTGCTAGTAGTGAGGCTTTTACACGTCTTTCACCTGCAATTATTTCATAACCTTTTATACTCTTTTTTGCTATAATAGGTTGAAATACACCATGTTCTTTAATCGAGTCTGCCAATTCTTGTAAAGCATCTTGATCAAATATTTTTCTTGGTTGATACGGATTGCTTCTAAGCTCATCAAGTTTCAACTCTATAATAGCTTCTTTTGGTGTTTCTGTGATGATTTTTTCTTCTATTTTTTCATATTCTAA